>DASPJC010000001.1:0-4898 GCA_035628815.1 Ohtaekwangia sp.
TCGTCGCAGCCGTGATACTCGTTGTCATTTTTATGCAACCATTCAATATGCTGGCGCATAAGTCGTTCACCGTAGTATCGCTGCTGGATCCTTTAATGGTAACCATCGTTGCCGCGATTGTCATGGTGATGTCGCTTATCTCCGGCAGTTATCCCGCGTTGTATCTGTCGGCATTCCGACCGGTGCAGGTGCTGAAAGGACAACCGATCAAAGGCACGGGTGCTGAAATATTCCGGAAAGCATTGGTAACCGTGCAATATGCCGTCTCACTGATCCTGATCATTTCGACATTGATCGTTATCCGGCAGATGTCGCACATGCAAAACACGAAGCTGAATGAACAAGGCAACCAGTTGCTTTCCATACGCTATGGGGGGACTGCGCCGCAGGAGAAATTCGCGGCTTTTAAAAATGCCGTCCTGCAGGATAAGGATATTGAACACGTCACGATGGCCAATCATCTGCCGCGTTTAAACTTCTTTGGCTGGATAGGCGCCACCTTCCGGTTTACGGAATTCGACGGGAAAGACCTGAACTGGAATCAGCTGAATGTCGAATTTGACTTTGCGAAGACGTACCAGCTGGAGTTTGTGGCGGGAAGAGATTTCGATGCAAATAATCCCGCGGATTCGAGCGCCATTATTCTGAACGAGTCTGCCGTGGCAACGCTTCACCAGCCAGTGGAAAAAATACTGAGCGCCACAGCCACGCTGGTTAGCCAGGATAATCGCATGTTCAAGGTTATCGGGATTGTCCGGGATTTTCCTTTTCGCTCCATGCATCAGGCTATTGAGCCGCTGGCGCTGAATCCGCATGTGCATTTTATAGACCGGATCGCATACATTGAACTTCCCGCCGGCAAAGCGCAGGAGAAACTGAAGTTTGTAGAAAGTAAATGGAAAGAAGTATTCCCGGGCACCGGTTTCGACTACTGGTTCGTGAGTGACGAATTCAACCGGATGTATAAAGCCGAGGGCACGGTATCATCTCTGGCAAAAACTTTTGCAATCCTTGGGGTTTTAATTACTGTGCTGGGAATCTTCGGACTGGCTTCCTATACGGCAGAACAAAAAACGCGCGAGGTCGGCATCCGGAAAGTGCTGGGTGCGGCCATTGCCCAGGTGGTCGGAATGTTTGTGTGGGTATTTGTAAAGATATTTTTTGTGTCTGCACTGATCGCCATCCCTCTCGCCTATATACTCGCGGATCACTGGCTCGGTAATTTTGCTTACCGGTCAACCGTGAGCCCTGTTATTTTCCTGGTCAGTCTCGGGGGACTGTTACTGATAACGCTGTTGACCATCGGATATGAAATCTGGAAAGCGGCGAGGGCCAATCCGGCGCGATCGCTGCGAAGCGAGTAACGAACTGCTTGTTACGCCGTCGTCGCTTGTTGAATCAGTGCCTGTATTGATGACGGCAGCGGTATCTTTTGCGCCGCTTCAATTCCACGGGGCGACATCTTTTTCAAAGTCTTACGTAAAATATCCACCACCTTGACGGCATCGTGTTTCTGCGCAAAGTCGGCGAGGTAATATTCGATAAACACGAGACACACCACATCCTCCAGAAGCTGGGTGTCAGCGTTCGACGACAACTCTTTTTTTAATAGCAGAAATTTGACTTTCTCGATCGTTGTATTGTCGTACCGGCAGCTGTTTAAAATCTGCCCCGCAATCTCCGCCTGCCGTTGTTTCTCCGCGCTGCGCCACTGCAGATATCCTTTTTTATCCATCGGGTAGGAGGACCGTGGTATTTCCCACCGTCCGATATGCTGCGAGCGTGCCGCGAGCTGAATATGTTCAGGTGCGTCGGGTGCGAAGCTGTTGAGGCGGGCGGTCATTCGCTGTGCATACAACAGTTCCTTCGGGTAAGATGTCCCTTCAAACACTTCGGTATTCGGATCATTCGCATTGTAGGCGTCGAAAGTCGTGAACGCTTTATCAAGTTGTTCGGTCAATGGCATGGCTAAAGGTACGGTGCGCCAGTCAATTTTTAAATACGGAAAACCCCGACGACTCTTTACACAGGAATGTCATCGAAGGGTTGCTTTCCAAACACCAAATGACCACGGTTCCCCAGTAATCCCTTCCGTCATCAGTATGTACTGGGCATGGCGCTTTATTCTCCAATACAAGATAAACATACGTAATAATACGTAAATATTCAGCCGGGATAGCGGTTGATCCCGCAGTAAATACGTATAATTACTTAAAATTAGAAAATACTTACTTAAATCGTTTGCAATGAAGCGGGTAATAGTGGTAGGTAATGGGATGGTAGGCTACAAGTTTTGCGAAAAGCTACGTAGCCGTGCTGCCAGTATGGAGATGGTTGTATATGGAGAGGAGCCTCGCCCGGCCTACGATCGGGTTCATTTAAGCAGCTACTTCTCGGGAACCCTGGCGGAAGAGCTGTTAATGGCGCCGAAGGAATGGTACGCGGACAATAACATACATCTCCATACAGGGGAACTCGTGACGGAAATTGATCGCGTCAATAAAACTGTCAAAACCCACACCGGTCGCACTGACCATTATGATTATCTCGTGCTTGCCACGGGGTCGAGTGCGTTTGTACCTGCACTCGAAGGTGTGGAGCGGGATGGCGTATTCGTGTATCGCACCATTGAGGATCTGAACCAGATCATCGATTACTCTAAAAAAGTCAGGCGCGGTGCGGTGATGGGAGGTGGATTGCTGGGGCTTGAGGCCGCGAAGGCTTTACTTGATCTTGGACTTGAGACACATGTGGTAGAGTTCGCGTCACGGTTGATGCCACGGCAGATCGATGATGGTGGTGCGGAAATCCTGTCGCATAAGCTTGCGTCACTCGGTATTACCATTCACACTGGAAAAAATACGAAGTCCATCGACGGCAACGGGAAGCTTGAAGGGCTGTCTTTCGCCGATGGTACGATGCTGGATATTGAAATGCTCGTGATTTCCGCGGGCATCAGACCGCGGGACGAACTTGCCAGGCTGGCCGGTCTGAACACGCACCCGCGCGGCGGAATAATCGTTGATAACTACCTCCGCACGAATGATGAGAATATTTTTGCCATAGGCGAAGCCGTCGTTCATGGTGGAATGATCTATGGACTGGTAGCACCCGGCTATGAAATGGCAGACATCGTGGCGCGACAGTTGACGGGTGATACAACGAAGCAATTCACCGGTTTTGATATGTCGACCAAGTTGAAACTGATCGGCGTTGATGTAGGGAGCTTTGGTGATCCTTTCTGTGACAATGTTCCCAGTATACCCATCGTCTTTAAGAATAAGCACAAGGGTATCTACAAACGCCTGAATATTTCGGAAGATGGAAAATATTTGCTGGGCGGCGTACTGATCGGGGATGCACAGGATTACAATATCCTTCACCAGATGGTCGTCAACAGGATGCCCATGCCTGAAAATCCGGAGACACTGATCTTCCGCGGTGGCGGCCAATCGAAGGATGAAGTGGGCGGCGTTTCATCGCTGCCGGATACTGCGCAGATCTGTTCATGTGAAAATGTTTTGAAGGGCGATATCATCCATGCGGTGACAACGTGCGACGCGAAGAATGTCGATGATATCAAAAAAGCAACCAAAGCCTGTACGGGATGTGGCGGTTGTACGCCATTGGTCAACGACCTTGTCAAGGTAACGCTCGAATCGATGGGACACACGGTCAGAAAAACACTTTGCGAACATTTTGACTACAGCAGGCAGGAACTGTATGACATCATCAGGATAAAAAATATCAGAAGCTATGACGACCTCCTGGACACCTGCGGCCAGGGTGACGGTTGCGAAATATGCAAGCCCGCGGTGGCGTCGCTGATGGCCAGTATCTGGAATGATCTGATCGTGGAGCAGGACACCATTCAGGATACCAATGACCGCTTCCTGGCAAATATACAGCGCGGCGGTACCTATTCCGTTGTGCCGCGGATCGCTGCCGGTGAAATAACCCCCGAAAAATTACTGGTCATCGGGCGCATTGCGAAAAAATACGATCTCTATACCAAGATCACAGGCGGGCAACGCATCGATATGTTCGGCGCCCGCGTCGAGCAGCTTCCTGACATATGGGAAGAACTTATTGCCGAAGGTTTTGAAAGTGGTCACGCATACGGCAAGGCCTTGCGCACCATCAAAAGTTGCGTAGGCTCTACGTGGTGTCGCTACGGCGTACAGGATTCGGTGTCATTCGCCGTGCTTATCGAGAACCGTTACAAGGGTTTGCGGGCACCCCACAAGTTGAAGGGCGCCGTATCAGGATGTATACGCGAATGCGCCGAAGCACAATCCAAGGATTTCGGCATCATCGCTACCGAGAAAGGCTGGAATTTGTATGTCTGTGGAAACGGCGGCGCGCGGCCGCAACACGCCAGGCTTCTGGTGGCCGATGTAGACACCGAAACCTGTGTGCGCTATATCGACCGCTTCCTCATGTTTTATATCAAGACGGCAGATCCGCTGACCCGCACGGCCACATGGTTGAACAAACTGGAAGGAGGCTTAACCTACCTCTACGACGTTGTGGTGAACGATTCACTGGGAATGGGTGAAACCCTGGAACAGGAAATGAAAGAACTTATCGCCCACTATCATTGCGAATGGAAGAAAGTTGTCGACGATCCGGAGCTACGCGCCAAGTTCAGGCACTTCGTCAACGTCGACGAACCCGATCCAACCATTGCGTATGTTGATATGCGCGGTCAGAAATGCCCGCCCGACTGGAACAGGAAAACCGCTTAAAGATGATGGAAATGAATAATGCTATCAAAACAATCGCGCCCGCCGCGGAAACTGAAATTAAAGTGTGGTATAAAGCAGCCCCGGTAACCGCGTTCCCGGAGAACGGTGGCGCCTGCGTGAAGTATAAGGATATGCAGATCGCTGTCTTTA
>DASPJC010000002.1:0-3078 GCA_035628815.1 Ohtaekwangia sp.
GATGACCCCGAAATGCTGATTGCGGCCATTCACGGCTACAAACCCGGTATAAAAGTATTCAATCATGTTCTCTCGGATGTAACGTTGGTGGTACACCCCGGACACCAGGGAAAGAAAATCGGCCGCACGATACTGACCATATTTTTGGAAGAGATAGGAAGTAACAGGCCCGACGTCGGACGCGTTGAGTTGATCGCGCGGGAAAGTAACATGAAAGCGATTGCCCTTTACCAGTCGCTGGGATTCAAGATCGAGGGTCGTCTCGAAATGCGCATTAAAAGCGGCGAATCCTACGAAGCAGATATTCCCATGGGATGGCAGAACCCCAATTACGAATTCTAATATTTTTTCTATACTTCAATCGACAACGCCTCGGTGAACGTACCGGCATAATGAAGCTGAATGTTCAGTGCGTCTAACCTTTTCCGGGCGTTGCCGACCAATTCAGAATCGTCAGGCTTTTCGTGAACCTTCCGGATGACCACGTGCTTCACATGGTCAGGAAACTTTTCTGCCGTTTTCAGATAAATTGAAAGGTCGCGCTGGGTATTGTCTCCCACCAGGATATACTTCTTGTCGGGGAACAGCCGCATCAGGTTCTCCAGTGTTCCGAGTTTATGCGCGTCGCGCGTGGCCACTTTATTACGGATGAGGAAGTCGCGCACCGTCCGCCACTGCTTTAGAAAAAGTGGCCCTTCCGGGAAATCATTGTGTGTAAGAAAACGAAAGATGAGCGGGTAGAGATTTTGTTCGCTGTTGGAAAGGTAAAATGGCACGGCACCTTTCTCTTCCAGCCGGTTGATCAGGTCGTGCATGTCGATCACTTTCCTTCGTTTTTCCATCGCCGTGAACATCAGCGTCCGGAATTGATGTAACCTGTTCTTGATATGCGAGTGCAGTAAGGTGTCGTCAATATCCGAAACCACCACGGTATCGGCACCCAGGTAGTTCGTGGTGCGTTCGTACAGATTTTCCAGCAACACCACATCTTTTTCGGCATGCACGATCCGGTCCAGGATCCAGGGCGTTTCACCGCCCGCGGCAGTACACCAGAAAGCCCCGGTGGAATCTGTTTTTGTGTGGACCGTGCCCTGATCGAATTTTAATTCGATCTCCTGGCCGGACAGTGGTTTGGAACGGTATAGGTTCAGCAACGTCCAGAAAGTTTTGCGTCGGCTATATTGCTGGAAGGAAAAGTCTTTCAGAAAGGTATGCGACAATTGTCCTACAAAAAGATTTGTTGTTCCGTTGGACAAGCCATAAAAATTCAGCAGGGTCAACCGGCGCTTCATACCAATAACCGAATGGCCGATTCGAGTATCTCTATTTTCAGAAAATCGATCTCGCCAAGGTATTCGCCATCGACCTGCCAATGTACCTTCCTGTCGATGGTGATCTCCGCGCGTTTACAACTGATGACATCGCGGAACATATCCTTGTCGACAAAAATGTTCAGCGCTGTCAACCCCGCTTTGATGGCCGACTCCATATCGATCTTCTGGACGTTGCACACTTCGAATTTACCATCCGATACCGATCCTTGCGAAATGTGAACGCCCGTACCGTATTTATTGGCGTTGGCAACCGCCAGCATGAATCCTTCTTTTTCAAAAGTTCCTTCCGGGGTTACAATGGTGTAGCGCATCAGCTCACTATCCTGGATGGCTTTAAGCAGATGTTTCGCGTAGCCGATCATCCCCTTGTCTCCCGCATCCTCGTAATGCTTAACCAGCAGCGCGTTCGTACCAATGTCGCTGAGGTGGATGCACAGGTGTTTGTCATTGATTTTTAACAGGTCCATCGGCCTGCTCTTGCCTGCGTGGATGGCGAGATCGAGGGCGCTTTCAATTTCCAACGATACTCCCAACGCCTTGGCCAAGCCATTGGCCGAGCCGAGGGGTAGTATGCCCATGGGAATTTCACTTTTCATCAGAACCCCTGCCACCAGTTGGACCGTGCCGTCGCCACCGCAGGCAATTACCCGTTCGGGCCGGTAGTCTTTAAGTTCGGCGGCGATCCTTTTCTCATCGCCCTGCCCCTGCGTGTACAGAAATTTGAAGTCAAAACCCTCCTCGGCTGCAGCGCTGTGGATGCTCAGTATGGCTTTATCATTGCCTGTGCGTCCGGCGCTGGGATTTATAACAAACAATATTTTCGGTGTATCAGCAGGCATATCCAATCCTGCTAAAAATCAAATGCCATTAACACCTGGCGGCGATAAGTCTCCTTTTGGAACCCGCTAAACGCCAAGGTCCATCCCGTCAGCGATGATCAGTAACAGTTCCTTTACTTCCTCCGCTTTGGCGTGTTCCCCCATTTTGTCGAACGACATTATGAGGTTCCGGAACACCCGGCGGATGATCTCAAGGTTGGAGCACGGTTCAAAAAACGAGGACTGTGGTGTAAGGTGAAGCTCGTTGATGTAATTCTCGATATCCTGGCGTGAAAAGATCAATCCTTTATTAAATGCATTGATGTAGAAAGGCGTATGACGCTCGTCCTTATATGTAAGCACAAAAAGATTTGGAAGGTTGACACCATACACAGGCAGCTTTAATTTCTGGGCAACCAGCAAATAGATCACGCACAATGTTATGGGATTACCTTTATGCGTTTCCAGCACCACATTCAGCAATGAGTTCCCGGGAGAATGGAAATTTTTGGTATTCGCGCCGAATTTCAACTTGTTAAAAAGCACACTGTTGATAACCTTGACCTGGTCAAAGGGGTACAAATCAGGTTTAAACTCCAGCCACGTTTCGTAATAAATTTGCTCCAGGTCCTGCTTGAGTTTGATCAGTTCATAGTCGGGATACTGGTACGTTGATACCAGCCACATGCCCGTTAAGAGGTCCTGATCCTCACTGGCGTACCAGCCGCGGATCCGTTCCTTCAAAAGTTCATACTGCAACGTATGGATTAAATCCTCTATTCTTCGCTGTACCTGGGGACTGAAATTACTCTCCCATTCCTGTTCGAGAAACGGAATAATACTCGTCCCTAGCGACAATATTTTTTCCTCGATATGCGAAACGATCTGCGTGTCATCATCATCGAGCAGTGAAACGAGTGCTTTGA
>DASPJC010000003.1:0-2864 GCA_035628815.1 Ohtaekwangia sp.
TACGGCGCCAAAGTCGGATACGCTGTTTCGATTGTAGCATGGAGCCTCGCGGCAATGGGACACTCTGTGGTTTCCACCGTTACAGGGTTTATGATCGCCCGTGCAAGCCTGGGGGTAAGCGAAGGTGGAAACTTTCCATCCGCAATAAAGGCTACGGCCAAGTGGTTTCCGAAACGCGAGCGCGCTTATGCCACCAGCATCTTCAATGCAGGCACTAACGTGGGGGCTATTGTCGCACCCGCCCTTGTGCCATGGATCGCTTACACCTGGGGATGGGAAATGGCTTTCATCGCTGCAGGTATTGCAGGACTGCTTTGGCTCTTCCTCTGGATACCACTTTATAACCGACCTGAAAATTCTAAACGCCTTAAGGCAGCGGAACGTGAATTAATTGAAAGCGATCGCGAAGAGCAGAACGAAACGCAAAAGGTGTCGTGGCTGCGATTGCTGCGCTACCGCCAGACATGGTCGTTCATCGTCGGTAAATTTCTCACGGACCCCGTATGGTGGTTTTTCCTGATATGGTTGCCTGACTATTTCAAAAAGACACGTGGTCTCGACATCAAGGAAAGTTGGGTGCACCTGGTCACCATCTACGTCATCGTCACCATATTGAGCATTTTCGGAGGATGGGTCATCGGTTATCTTAACAAACAAGGTTGGTCGATTACCCGCGCGCGCAAAACCGGCATGTTCGTCTTCGCACTTTGCGTCATTCCGATTTTCCTTGTAGCTGAATTAGGTGAATGGGGAGCCGTCCTGCTAATCGGGCTTGCGGGATCCGCACACCAGGCCTGGTCGGCGAACCTCTACACAACGGTATCCGACATGTTCCCGAAAAAGGCAGTCGCCTCGGTTATCGGCATCGGCGGCATGGCCGGTGCAACCGGAGGAATGTTGTTCCCCGTGTTTTCAGGACGAATCCTGGACAACTTCACTGCCGCTGGCAATGTGACAGCAGGTTACACGATCCTGTTCACGATTTGCGCTTTCGCCTACGTGATCACTTTCTTTTTGCACCACTTGCTCGCTCCAAAATTTGAGACTTTTCAGCTGAAATAGTAAGGCAGAAAAAAGCAGGGGAGCAAAAAATTTGCACCTTTGCGTCAATCAAACTTTTTGCAGACAAGTGTCCGACCGTTATAACCAACGCGGGGTCTCCGCTTCCAAAGAAGATGTTCACCAGGCCATCAGCAAACTGGACAAAGGACTTTTTCCTAAAGCGTTCTGCAAGGTTGTACCCGACCACCTGGGCAATGACCCGGAATGGTGTACTGTCATGCACGCGGATGGTGCAGGAACGAAGTCTTCTCTCGCATACATTTATTGGAAGGAAACCGGCGATCTTTCGGTGTGGAAGGGAATTGCACAGGATGCAATTGTCATGAACGTGGATGACCTGCTCTGCGTCGGCGCGACAGGAAACATAATGCTTTCCTCTACAATCGGTAGAAACAAAAACAACATTCCAGGCGAAGTCATATCCGCCATCATTAACGGCACAGAAGAAATCCTGGAACTCCTGAGACATTACGGACTAAACATCATAAGCACTGGCGGCGAAACAGCTGACCTCGGCGACCTTGTCAAGACAATTGTTGTAGACAGCACTGTCGTTGCGCGAATGCAAAGACGACACGTAATCGACAATGCACGGATTCAGGCAGGCGACGTGATTGTCGGCCTGGCATCGTACGGCAAGGCCACTTATGAAGATGAATACAACGGCGGAATGGGAAGCAATGGGCTCACATCCGCACGTCATGATGTATTCGGCCACAACTACTCAACAAAATATCCCGAAACTTTCGACAGCCACGTACCAGACCACCTTGTGTATTCCGGTACTTACAACGTAACCGATACCATCCCCGGTGTCGATGTAAACGTGGGCAAGCTGGTATTGTCTCCGACACGAACCTATGCCCCCGTGATGGTAAAAGTTCTTGAAACGCTGCGAAACGAAATCCACGGAATCATTCACTGCAGCGGGGGAGCTCAGACAAAAGTTCTTCACTTCATCGACAACCTCAATATAGTCAAGGACAACCTGTTCGAAACACCACCGCTTTTCAAACTCATACAAGAGCAGAGCAACACCGACTGGAGTGAGATGTATAAAGTCTTTAACATGGGTCACCGATTGGAGATCTACCTGCCAGAAAGGTTCGCGCAAAACATCATTGATATGTCACGCACCTTCGATGTTGATGCGAAGATTATTGGCCGGGTTGAAAAAGCAGAGCAGAAAAGAGTTACGCTGAGGTCGGATTACGGGGAGTTCGTTTACGAATAGGTTAAGGGGATAGATTTTTCCCAAACTGGGGCAGTCCTATATCAGTCCTATATCAGTCTTATATCAGTCCTATATCAAACCTATAGCCGCTAAAGTGAAATTAGCCGCTGTTTGACCCAACGTTCCAGCATGGGATAACATAGTCATCATCCCGCTACCCTCCTCTGTTCCGAGCCCGGGCTGGCCAATCCCCTACCGGGAATAATTTAGCCAATATTTGCGTTCTTTCATCCCGTAAAATGTCGAAAATATGCGTTTAATTAAAGCGGGTTCTCTTGTGCTGTCTTTCGTTTTCAGCAGCTGCGGAAACTCCGAACAAAAAGATACTTCAGCTATGAAACTGGATCCGCATTCCTATGCAAGACCGACCGAGGCGAGGGTGAAACATCTATCATGGAAAGCTACGGTCAACTTCAATTCGCGAACTATTGATGCGACGGCGACGTGGGAAATTGAGCACGACGGAGCTGATACTATTTACCTCGACACGAAAGCCTTGTCGATCAAATCGGTCAGCCTGAATAATAAAGAGTCAACACCCTACCGACTCGGTCCGGACGATCAGATT
>DASPJC010000004.1:0-27005 GCA_035628815.1 Ohtaekwangia sp.
GAATGTGGGTGATGAACAGGCCTTTTTTATTCACCAGGTCGTAATGTTGCCGCAACTTCGGGTTCAGGACGACTTCCTGCATCATCAGCCCCAGATAAGCCTTGAATACCTTCCCGGTATTGATCAGTTGGTGTGCAATGGCTTTTGCGGTATTGATGTCGACGGAAAAACTCAAGCCTTGTGCACCCTGTATGATGGCGGTATTGACACCGACGACTTCCCCATCGGCATTGATCATCGGGCCACCTGAGTTTCCCGGGTTGAGAGCCGCGTCGGACTGGATGACATTATCCACCATGCGCCCTGACTGTGTCCGGAGACTTCTTCCTAACGCACTGACTACGCCTGTTGTTACCGTGTGCTGGTAGCCGTAAGGATTCCCAATGGCGATCACCAGTTGTCCGATCTGGAGTTGTGACGCGTCACCCAGTTTCGCCACGGAGTAACCTTCGGAATAGATCTTGAGGATCGCCAGGTCGGTGTCCGGGTCTTTTCCGACCAGGAAGCCTTCGATCTCGTTTTCGTTGAGCAACCCGACCATGATCTTCTCTGCGCCATCTACGACATGACTGTTGGTGAACACCAATCCATCGGATGAAAAAATAAAACCCGAGCCTGATCCGGCACGTTGTGGTTTTCCGTCTTTGCCTTTCCTGAAGACGTCGATTTTGACAACAGCATTCTTTGTTTTCTCGACGGCGGAGATAATGAGTTGTGAGTATGCATCCATAAATAAATTGTATGGGGCGAGGTGCTCAAAATGGCCGCCAGAAGGTTTTGCAGGAAAATTTGTCCGATCGCGACGGTCCTGAAATGATGATGCGCAGGCGTCAGGCCACAAAGGCATATGCGGTATGACGAAACGGCCCGGTTGTCCAGGGTAATTTAGGAGCAAAGCGATCAGCATGCCGACCGTATCCGGCCCGGTTGTGCTTATTTTGGAATTCGAACAGCCCTGGCCTTCATCAAGGCGATCACTTCTTCTTCACTGGAAAACATCCCATGGATATTCACCACGCGTTTGGCAAGCTTGCTGTAATTGGACGTCATCAGGTAATACCAGACATGAAGAAAATGAATGCCTTCAAAGACGAGCGCTTTGTTGTTGGCATATTCTTTCATGTTCGACAATAAATGCTCCGGATGTTTTGTCCAGTGCAGGTTGGGTTGGATGTGATGGCTGATGTGATAGCCGTCGTTCCAGCATTTGTTGTTGTATTTTGTATTGATGCAGGTGATGCTGTTCTTGTAGAAATTCCCGGGATCATCTTTATCAATAAATGAATGCTGCGCCCAGTTGCCGACCATCATGATAATCCGTGAGATCAGTAACGGCACGACAAATACCACCAGTGTCGCTTCCCAGCTGATAAAGCAAAGCAACCCACAGGCTATCCAGAAGGCAAGTTCGCCGCGGATAACCTTATTGCGGAGCTTGGGCTGCTCACGCTTGTCAAAGTAACCGGCTAACGAGGGGATGACTGTGAAAAAGAAGGCGGAAAAATATTTCAGGAAACTGAAAAAATTATCGCGTTGATAATGCATGGTCGAGCTCAGGTCCTCTTCCAGGTTGTTTTCCCGGTGATGCATTGCGAGGTGATGTACCGAATACGTCTCCGGTGTCTGGCCGAAGAACGGACTGACGAACCACGGCAGGTAGTAGTTAAGCCATTTGTTCTTTTCGTTGAACCATGGCCTGTGACTGGTGCAATGTAACATCAGCCCGAACGGGCCTTTAAAAACAAAATTATTAAAGAACATGTATGCTATCGCGATTCCCCACCAGACAAGACCGTTTATCCCGGGAATGTAGAGCAGTATGCCCAGTGGGATCATGATGAGCGATATCCGGAGGGTAAGGTATACGAACGGCAGATCGCGTTCATCGCGGATTCTTTTTATCCAAAACCTATCGAAGGCGGAATATTTTTTGTCTGCGGAAAAAACGGGATCAGTGAGCTGCAGGCTTACAACAGGCTTCATGAGACGTAATGGTTAAGGAAACAGGTAAAGCCTCTAAAGATAGCGAAACGTTTTTTCTTTTCGGCCTATTGTGACGTTTTTTCAAGGCACCGGCGATCCATACAGCGCTGACGCACCCGAATATCAACCACCTTAAGCGGCCGGGAATAAAATTCCCCTGTTGTTATCCGACCGCCGCCCCGCGCATTGTTTCCGAATGAAGCCGGGGACGAGCGTTCCGGCCGTCCCTAGTAACAGCAACAAAATCCCTTTAACCCTCAGGATTTATCCAGCGCAAGCGTTGCGCCTCAACGCATAGGGACCAAATCCAATTTTTTAAGATTTAGTATCCAGCCTTATCACCATTGAATAGTAATTCCGTAAAGACCTGAATCTCGCACTTTAAACTTCAGCAAGTTTAAGATCCATCATCAACATCCATCATCCAAGATCCAACGCAACCATCCACGATCCAACATCCACCACCCTACTCATACCGCAACGTGTTCGAAGGATTCGTCATTGCAGCCTTGATGGTTTGTGTGCTTACCGTCAGGAGCGCCAGCAATATGGCACCGAAAGCCGCCAGGAGGTAGGCGATGACATTCATGTTAATATGATACGCGAATGTTTCGAGCCACTGGTTCATGAAATACCACGCCACGGGCCAGGCGATGAGATTGGCAATGGCGATGAGCATGACGATTTCTTTGGATAACAGGGTCAGGATGCTTCCGATGGACGCACCCAGTACCTTTCGGATCCCGATCTCTTTCACGCGCTGCATGGTATTGAACGTCGCCAGGCCGAACAGCCCGAGACTTGCAATAAAGATCGCCAGGCCGGAGAACATCACGAACAGGTGACTTTGTTTTTGTTCAGCCTGATACAATTGCGCATAGCGTTCGCTGACGAACTGGTAACCAAAAGGCCGCGCCGGTAAAAACGATTTCCATATTTTCTCGAGGGAAGCAAGTCCCTGCTGCATGTTATCGCCCGTGATGGCGATCGAAATCGTATTGTAGCGATCGGCGCGCGGAAGAAATATCATGGGAACGATTTTTTGATGCAGCGATTCAAAATGGAAATCCTTTACAATGCCGATCAGCTTTCCGCGGGTGTCGGCATACATAAAGTCTTCGCCAACGGCCTTCCCAAAGTCGGTCCATCCAAGCGCCCGTGCCGCCGATTCATTGATGATAAAAGCAAGCGAATCGTCCGTAGGAATTGCTTTTGAGAAATCCCTTCCCGCTGCCATCCCGATGCCGTAAGTGTCAAAGAATTTGTCATCGACAATGATGGTCTTCAGGTCTACTTCAGCGGGGACAAGGCTATCACCTTTCATGATCCGGGGTTCGCCGTATGAGTCCAGTAGCCGACCCGTTGGAACGCGTGAAGACCGCCCTGCCTCCTGGATGGCAGATGTTTTTGTGACTTCGTTGTAAAAAGCATCGTATGATTCCGCTAGTTCGTTGTAGTACGGGAGTGTTACGACCTGGTCTTTATTATATCCCAGTTCGCGATTGTTCAGGAAGTTAAGTTGTTCGAATGTGATCAATGTCGCGATGATCAGTACGATAGAGATCGAGAATTGTGCGACAACGAGAATCTTGCGAATTCCGCCCCGCGTTTGTCCCGGGTTTTGTTTTCCTTTCAGGGTCAATGCCGGCTTAAAGGATGAAATTACAAAAGCCGGGTAAACGCCCGCCAACATACCCACGGTGAGAGCAAAAGCAATTAACGCGCCCAGCATCGGAAGGTCGTTGAGAAAATTGAGTGACATCGCCTTGCCGGTAAAATCGTTCATCCAGTTCAACCCTGTCCAGGCGATCATCACCGCCAGGATCATGGATACGAACGCGATCAGCACCGACTCGCTGAGGTACTGGCCGATCAGCTGATTTTTGTATGCGCCGACCACTTTCCGGAGACCTACTTCCTTGGCGCGTTTTGTCGCGCGGGCGGTGGAGAGGTTGATGAAATTAAAACATGCAATAAGGATGATGAAAACGCCGATGACGCCCATCATATAAACGGTGTTGATGTTGCCGTTGGCTTCGAGTTCGTCGTCCAGGTGTGAACGGAGATGAATGTCGGTCAGCTTCTGCAGGTAAAGGGTAGTGGATCGGGAGGCAACCCAGTCTGCCGGCACGCCCCAGTTTGCCCGTGCATAGTTGCCGAAGTGTTTGTCCAGGAATGCGGGAAATGAGCGTTCAAGTTTTTCCGCGTTGGATCCTTCGTGCAAAAGCAAATACGTTCCGAATGCATTGTTTCCCCAATTCGTTTCAAGCCCGGTTCGGCCATACACATCGTCATTCTCGAGGGTGCTGAATGAAACCAGGAATTCGGGATGCCAGTGCGACTCGAGCGGGAAGTCTTTGAAAACACCGGTTACCTCAAGATCAAACCGGTTGTTCGCACGAAGGCGTCTACCGATAACATTCCCATCATTGAAATAACGACGTGCTGCCTTCTCGGAGAGCATAACGGTAAAAGGGCGTTGCAGCGCTGTTGCTCCATCGCCGGTCGTGACATCGATGTCAAATATTCTGAATATAGCAGGTTCAACCGCAAAGAGGAATGACTCGTTGTTGGCCATTTTCAGTTCGCCGTTTTCCTCCAGGCCAATCACCAACCTGAAGTTGATGGTGCGGGCAAGGGTCTCGATCTCGCCAAAATCATTTTTTAACAAAGGACCTATCGGCGGCGCAACGTTTGCCAGGTGAAGATTCACAACCCCTTCCTGTGAATGGAAGCTGCGTGTGACGCGATAGATCCTGTCCGCTTTTGCGTGATATTTGTCATAGCTGATCTCGTCCCGGATAAACAAATAGATCAGCAGGGTGCACGCCATTGCCAATGCAAGTCCGGCGATATTGATAAACGCCGTAAGCTTGTTGCGGAATACGGAGCGGAGGGCGACTTTCAGATAGTTTTGGAGCATGGATGAGTTTTTTCAAAAAACGATATAGCAAGGACTATGCAGCTTTCAAAAGGCTGCATGGCTACCGAAAATGGTGGTACGTCGACAAACATCGTCCGCTTTGAATACAATACTGTTCGATAATGGATATGTTGATAGTTCACCCTCCCGTCTTTTTTAAACCAGATACTTTTTTTGCCGCGACAGCCCTGCCTGGAAATTTTTTCGGACGTCTGCTTCGTCAAATGTCCCCTGATCGGTAAAGTTTCGTTCCGAAATTGCTGACGTTTCAATAAAGCTTTCGCCGTGCAAAAGAACAAGGTTGTAGTTCACAAGGCCGTACATCTTGTGGGTGAACATCCGCAGAAAGAAGATGACCCTCTTCAGGAATCGCTGTGTCAACAGAACAGGTCGGTCGCAATGCTTATTCGCAATTTTTGATTTCACCAGGGAGACCGATTGCCGCAATCCAGTAAACTGGGATTTCCCGTCCTGAAAAGCGGTGCTGAATGCATCTTCTGTACCACGACTTTTTGCATTGACAGAAGACTCGATCTTCGCGATACGTGTTGTTTAAGCGCCCTTGTGATGTAGGTCAATATTCTGTGAATGCTTACCTTGCCTTTAAAATTGTGTATGGCAAACCGGCGATTTATTAAAATCACTTTTCCGTTGTTATTGCTGATCGGCGTTTATTTCCTGGGTCCTGCCCCGGATAAGCCTGTATTTTCTCCTGCGTTCCCTCAGGTCCCTTCCGACCCTGATGCGCTGGAAAAATACATCGCCGGCCAGGAGTCAATACACAAAATCAAACCCGGAAACGAAGCGGAAATTGTCTGGAGCGACAGCACACGAAACAAGACAACGTATGCCGTCGTCTACCTGCACGGCTTTTCTGCCAGTAAAATGGAAGGTGACCCGGTACACCGGAAATTTGCAAAAACGTTCGGATGCAATCTTTACCTGGCACGCCTTGCCGATCATGGTATTGATACAACGGAGACGCTATTACTTTATAGTGCAGACCGTTCGTGGGAAAGCGCAAAACAGGCCCTGGCGGTGGGAAAAGCGCTGGGTCACAAAGTAATCCTGTTGAGTACCTCAACGGGCGGAACACTGGCACTGAAACTCGCGGCCGAATATCCCGAGGATGTACACGCACTCATAAACATGTCGCCCAACATTGCCATTAACAACAGTGCCGCATTCCTGCTCAATGATCCATGGGGACTATACATTGCACGGATGGTAATGGGCGATCGCTACCGCACGACATCTGCCGATGCGGATGCCGCGCGATACTGGAACAGGAAATACCGCCTTGAGGCGTTGACTGAGCTCCAGGAACTTGTAGAGGTGACGATGACAGAAAAAACGTTCGAACGGATTCGTCAGCCGAGCCTGACGATGTACTACTATAAAAACGAACAGGAGCAGGACCCGGAAGTGAAAGTAAGTGCGATGCTGGAAATGCATCAGCACCTTGGTACGGCGGAAGAAGGAAAAATGGCCGTGGCATTTCCCGGTGCCGGTGCACATGTGATAGGGTCTTCGATGACGTCCCGGGATGTCGATGGTGTTTATGGTACCATCGAAAAATTTGCGATTGAAAAGCTGAAGATGAAGCCGGCCGCAAGCTTGCCTTAAGTAACCGGCTACTTAAGGCAAGGCGGCATCCGGGCTAGTTCAGTTTATGGATCTCAGTTCTGCCGATCATTAAACCACGATTGACGCGGGCCGTTCCGTTGTAACTCACCTGCCCGTCACCAAAGGCCGTAACCTTCAATTCGTCTTGCGTGGAAAGTTTAATCCTACTTTCGCCAAAGCTGGTCGTGGTAGTGGCGAAGCTTTTCAACGCGCGGGAGTCGATCTTGTTGTCGCCAAACAATTTGTACTTCTGGAATTCTGCCTGGCCACCCCTGATCTTAAGGTCATTTTCTCCAAACAAGCTCGTCTTAAGGTAGTCGGTTTTTATGGAGGCAAGCCTGATCTCATTTTCTCCATAGGCCTTCAGTACAAACTTTTCAGCGCTGATGGGGCTTTTGCAGGTGAGTTCCTGGTGGCCGCGAATCTCGAGATGCCGGATGGCCCGGTAGGTGACGTAGGCAGTCACGGAAACCCCGCGATAAATGCTTTCACGGTGGCGACGCATAACGCGGGTTGTTTTTTCGACAACGCGGGCATCGTCAAGGTAAATTCTCAAAGTACTTCCTTTAACCTCGATATTGATTCTTTCCGGAGCAACGTCTGCGTAAACCAGGCGGATACTTTCGCGGTCGCCCTGCTCAAGAATA
The DNA here is from genome assembly GCA_035628815.1 of Ohtaekwangia sp. GTDB lineage: Bacteria > Bacteroidota > Bacteroidia > Cytophagales > Cyclobacteriaceae > Ohtaekwangia. The sequence continues at coordinate 7,180 of DASPJC010000004.1, forward strand.
AGGTTGACACGCGGCGATGCCACGATCTTTGTAAAGGGCTTAAGGTCGCGGCTTATTTCCTGCGCGGTAGACAAAAAGCTGCCGCAACCGGCAACCAGGAGCAAAATATACTTTTTAATGGCTTGCATAGTATGGAGTTGTTGTTTGGGATATGACACCCGTGTTGGCGCAGACCCCTATCCTGGCTTTTCTTTTTTTTTGCGGCGTTTCAGTGACGTCTTTTAACGCAATGGATGGTTGAATCCTGGAGTCATGACCATTCGCACCGTTACTCGTTTCGTAAAAATTTTACCGGGTTGCTTAAGGCAGCTTTAAGAGACTGGAAGCTGATGGTAAAAACAGCGACGGTAATAGAAAGAACACCGGCCAGTATTACCGCGGTCGCGCTAAACGGTATGCGGTATGGAAATTCAATGAGCCATTGGTTCATGCCATACCATGTTATTGGAACGGCGATGATGAAGGCGATGACGACCAGCCTGGCAAATTCCTTTGACAGCAGGATCATGACCTGCGGCACGGACGCGCCCATTACCTTCCGGATGCTGATCTCTTTCGAGCGTTGTTCGGCGGTAAAAGTGGCAAGCCCGAACAATCCAAGGCATGCGATGAGAATGGCGAGGAAGGTAAAGATCAGCAGTACCGTGCCCATCCGCGTTTCCGTCCGGAACTGTGCTTCAAAGTTCTGGTCTATAAATGAATACTCAAACGGTGCCTGGGGTGAATACTTTTTCCAGATCTTTTCCACGACCGAAACGGCGGCAATGACATCGTCTCCGGAAAGCCGGACAGCCATTTCGGTGTTGGGAGAGGAGCCCAACTGGATCGCCAGCGGTTTGATGGCAGTCTTGAGCGTTTCGAAATTAAAATCCTTGATAATACCAATCACGTGAAGCGGCTTCCCCTGGCGATCATTCCAGAAAGTAAGGAGTCGCTTATTGTCAAAATCATCATACCATCCCAGGGCCCTGGCAGCGGATTCGTTCAACACAACGGCAGCGGTGTCTGTTTTGACATCCCGTGAAAAGAACCGGCCTTTCACCATCGCGTAGCCCATCGTTTCGAGGTGATCATGATCGGCGAAGTACATGAAGAACAAGTGGTCCTGCGATCCGCCCTCAGGCCGGAACACGGTAGTCAGGTCCAGGTTCGGTGGAAGCCGGTTAGCGAAACTTGCATTTTCGATGAGGTGGTGCTGCAGCAGTTCATTGCGGAACGATTCGGATTGCGGACCCAGGTTCCAGGTATGAAGCAGGTTTATTACGTTTGCTTTGTTGAAGCCGAGGTTTATCTTCTGAAGGTGTTTCAGCTGCTGATAGATGACCAGGGTGCTGATAATTAATCCAATGGAGATGCAGAACTGAAAAACCACCAGTGCATTCCGGATGCCGGAGCTTTTCATTCCTGCCCGGATTTTTCCTTTTAATACTTCGACAGGTCTGAAGTTGGTAAGATAAAACGCAGGATAACTGCCCGATAGTAATCCTATGAGGATCGTGAATAAAAACAACCCGGCGACGAAGGATGGCGAAAGGATCTGAGCCGCGTCAAGCTGCTTACCGGTGAGTATATTGAAAGGGTTTAGCGCAAGCGAAACAATGGCAAGGGCCACAACGACAGCAAGGATCACATACAGGTGCGATTCCAGCAGGAACTGACCGATGAGTCGAAACCGCAGTGCGCCGATCGTTTTCCGGATGCCTACTTCCTTGGCCCGGTTTGCTGACCGGGCTGTCGTCAAATTCATAAAGTTGATACAGGCCAGCAGGATGATCAGCGCGGCGACGAAAGCAAAAATATATACGTAGGTAATATTGCTGTTCACCGACAGTTCGTCGCGCACATTGGAATGAAGGTGAATGTCTTTCACAGGATGCGTGAAGAAGCCGACGCGATTCCCTTCTTCCCTGAACTTCTTCATGGAAACACCCAGGTACTCCTGGATGTCGGCCGCGAGGTATTTCTCGATGAAAAAGTCCAGCTTTTTATGCACCGCCGAGATATTTGCGTCCGGATGTATTTTGAAATAGGTAATGGTGCCGGTATTGACCCATGAAACGGAAGAGGCGTATTGCCACGACTCCATGGACAGCAGAAAGTCGAATTGTATATGCGATTGTTGCGGGGGGTCGGCGGCAATACCGCTCACCTGAAGTGTTCGTTCACCCTGGGTGCCGCCAAGGATAATTTTTCCGAGGGGCGAATTATCGCCTGTGCCGGTGTAATCAAAGTATTTTTTGGCAGCGCTTTCAGTGATGACAATTTTATTGGGTCCGCGTAAAACATCTTCCGGATTTCCGGCAACGAGGTGAAAATCGAAGAATTGGAAAAAATTCGAATCGACAACAAGGAAGTTATTTTCTGTGAAACTTTTGTCTTCATACCGTACCGGGTACGTTGCCCATTTTGTAATGCGGACCGCGGCCGAAACTTCCGGGATTTCACTCACCATGGCCTGCGCGACAGGCATACCGGTTTGTGCTGTTTCGAGCTCGTTATCCTGGAGCTTGCCTGTGAACCCGATGCGGTGCATTTGTTCAATGTCCGCATGGAAACGGTCATACTTCAACTCATCGGTAATATACATCAGGATGAGCAGGCACGACGCAATACCCAGCGCCAGCCCGAACACATTAATAGCAGCGTAACCCTTTTGCCGCAACAGAATGCGGGCCGCGGTAAGAAAGTAATTTTTTATCATAAACCGAGTATTTTATTGTCGCAACCGGAGCAATCACAAATTTTTAAACCTGTAACCTATAACCCGTAACCTGTAACCCGTAATCTTTAACCAATCCCCGTTATTCATTTCGCAACGAATCGACCGGATTGGCTACAGCGGCCCTGACTGCCTGGTAACTTACTGTTGCCAGGGCCAGCGTAAGTGCAATGAATCCCGCGAGGGCCGGAATAGTCCAATGGATCTCGATGCGGTACGGGAACCGGTTCAACCACAGATTAAAAAGAAACCATGCCGCTGGTGCCGTGACCACAAAGGCAATCACCACAAGCTTTGTGAAATCCCTGGAGAGCAGTAAAATGACCTGGGTCACCGTTGCACCCATCACTTTTCGAATACCGATTTCCTTCGTGCGTTGTTCCGCCGTGAATGCCGCGAGACCGAAAAGTCCGAGACAGGAAATCGTAATGGCCAGCGCAGAGAAAATATTGGCTAGTGTTCCGATCAACTGAATGGAAGTAAACTTCTGGTTAAACTGGTCATCCGCGAAACGATAGACAAAAGGGTAGGTTGGATTATATTTTTTAAACGTCGCCTCCATCCGGTTCAGGGTTTCATGAAGATTACCGTCGGGAAGCCGTATCATAATATCAGATACCCAGGTTGGATCATAAACGACCATCATCGGGTCGACTGGTTTGTAAGGGTTGCCCATCAATACATTTTCTGTAACCCCGATGATGGTATAGTTACGCCTGTCCCAGATAATGGTCTTTCCCAGCGGCTCATAGAGACCCATGTAATCAACGGCAGCCTGGTTGAGCAGTACGGAGGAAGAGTCATTGTAAAGCGGAGAAAAATCGCGACCGAGCATGATGGAAGCACCCAGCGTTTTTGTATAGTCGTACTCCGTTGCTATGGTCGCAAACGAAGGTCGCTGATCCTCGGGTTTACCAGGCCAGCTCACGTCCATGAAAGCATAGATGGACGTCACCGGGCTGTTGGATTTTGTTATGGCTACGGCTAATCCCTGCTGGATCAGGTCATTCTTTAGGGCGGTGTAATTTTTATTGATATCGCCGTTGTTTTCAATCATGATGAGATTCTGGCGATCATAACCGAGGTCGCGCGTTTTCCCATGCTGAATCTGTTTGAAGAATACGATGGTACCCACGATCTGGAAGATGGTAAAGCAAAATTGCAAGGTCACCAGTATCCTCCGGGGTGTGGCTGTGCGGCCCGCGGAAAACCTCCCTTTGAGTACGGATGCCGGCCGGAAGGATGACAGATAAAACGCGGGGTAACTTCCTGCCAGCAGTCCCGTGAGCAAGACGACCGCCATGGCAGCGGACCAGAATTGCGTCTCGGCGTAGGGTATAAAGAGCGATTTATTGACGAGGTCGTTGTAAAAAGGAAGCGATATCTCGACCAGTCCCAGCGATAGTATGAAGGCGAGTATTGTAATGCACAGCGATTCGCCCAGGAATTGCACGACAAGCTGGCCCTTGCGCGACCCCACGGTTTTACGGATGCCCACTTCACGGGCACGGCGTTCTGAACGCGCCGTCGCCAGGTTCATGAAGTTTATGCACGCGATCACAAGGATGAACGCTGCGACGATCGACAGGGAACGAACAAATTCAATTGATCCACCCGTAGCCTTACCGTTTTCGAACATGGAGTAAAGGCGCCATGCTGTCGCCGGGTGAAGGATAAGCTGGCTCTGTGATTCGTTCACGTGTGCCTTGACCGCGTTTGCAATACGTTGCTGTACGGCGTCCGGCGCTGCATCGGGCTGCAACTCAACATACAGCTGGAAGGCATTCGTTTCCCAATCTTCGGAAGCTGCTTTTACCCAGGTTTGTCCTGTAATGTAGGCCGAAAAGGGTAGGATGTAATCGAACTGAAATGTTGACGCTGCTGGAACGTCTTCAATAATACCTGTGACGGTCATTTCCATCTGATCATCTACGCGGATGATTTTTCCCATCGGCTCTTCATCACCAAAGATGGCGTTCGCGGTGGAGGCGGTCAGCACAATTCCGCCGGGGTCTTTCAGCGCCGTGGCTGCATTGCCATGCCGTAGCGGGAAGGTGAACATGGTCAGAAAATCTTCGCCGGCGTAAAGACCGTCTTTCAGGAGGCGCTGTTCTTTATAATTCAACAGGTGACTACTTCCCCAGTCGGTCAGGGCAACGCGTTTTACAGCGGCTTCATTCGATTTAAGGTATTCTCCCAACGGGAGCGGTATTGCTCCACCGGTAGCGATACCGTCGTTAGCCGGGATATTCTGATATACCCGGTAGAGCAGCGGTGATTTTTCATGAAAGCGGTCAAAGCTCACTTCATCGCGAACCCACAGCAGGATCAGCGTGCAGCAGGCCAGTCCAATCGCCAATCCGAAGATGTTAATGAAGGAGTATATCCCGTTTTTAAAGAGGCCTCGCAGCGTAACAGTAAGTAAATTTCGGATCATAATTCTATTATTCAACCATTCGTTTCTTTAGTACTCATCATTTTTAATTCCTTCGCGCTCAATCTCGCATTTCCACTCCCGCTATTCACTCATTTACTCATCCACTCGTCATCATTCATTTCTCAAGCTCTCCACCGGGTTCCCCAATGCTGCCCTGACAGATTGAAACCCAACCGTGATCCAGGCAATGGAAAACGAAGCCACACCGGCAAGGATAAACACGACAATATTGAGGTCCGTCCTGTACGCGAAATTCTCAAGCCATTGGTGCATAGTGTAATAGCCCAGGGGAACGGAGATGAGGAACGCGATAACGATCAGCATGATGAAATCACGGGAGAGCATACCGACAATACTGCCGATGGACGCGCCCAGTACCTTGCGGATCCCGATCTCCTTTACCTTCCGCTCGGCCACGTAGATGGACAATCCATACAGGCCCAGGCACGATATGAGGATGGCAATGACAGTGAATACGGTGATGATGGAAAAAATACGCTGATCATTTTCGTACTGACGCTTGATGCTATCCGTTAGCAGGGTGCTTTCGAAGGGTGTATGCGGATTGATCTCTTTCCAGGCCGCTTCGAGTTTTGCCAATGTATTTTGGTAACCGCTTGGTTCGATCGAGACGGCCATGGTGACGAAATCCGTGCGATTGGCAGGAAGGAGGAACACCATGGGCTGGATTTTCTGGTGCATGGAAAGCTGGTGAAAATCATCGACCACGCCTTCTATCTGGAACGACATGTGCCTTCCCTGCCAGTCGATATGCAACCTGGAGCCTACTGCTTCTTCGAGATTGATGCCATTTGCCTGAAGACCGGCGTGGTTGATGAGGATATGATGCAGGTCGACCCCAAAATTGAAAGAGTCTTTTTCGAAGACGAGGTCCCGCCCGGCCAAAAGTTCGATGTCGAGCAGTTTGAAATAGTCTTCGTCGATGTTGATGTTCAAATGAACCTGTGCCTGCTGCATGTTCGAACCGTCGGGATAGAGGGGCAGATCGCGCAGGGTCGGCGTTGAGGGAAGCGCCGAAGAACCTGATACTTCATTTACGCCGGCAATCTGTTTGAAACGGTCTTTGAGATTGAGATATGAGGTCGCTGCTTCCTTGGTACGCAGGGGAAGCAGGACCCTGTGCGCGGGATTAAAACCCAGCGATTTGTCTTGCATAAAGCGCAGTTGCTTTTGGATGACGACCACCGATGAAATAAGGGTGATGGCAATAACGAACTGGAAAACGACCAGGCCTTTTCTTAGCCAGTTTGAAGCGTTGCTGAGATGTCGCTTATCTTTTAATACTTTCGCGGGCTCAAAGCCAGAAAGGAAAAAAGCGGGATAACTTCCTGCAAGAATACCTGTCACAAGCGAGACGCCTGAAAGTGCTGCGACAATGTATCCGATATTGGCAGTGGTAATAGAAAGATCTTTTTCCGTTAGTACGTTGAACACCGGTAACGTCAGTTGTACCATGCCGATGGAAAGGATCATCGCGGCGAGAACAATGGTCATCGACTCGCCCAGGAACTGTTTGATCAGATTTCCGCGATTCGCCCCGAGCGCTTTCCTTACACCCACCTCGCCGGCACGCTGCGACGCTTTGGCCGTGGTCAGATTCATGAAATTAATGCAGGCGATCAGGAGTATGAAAATACAGATCGATCCCAGGATGTATACGTAAAGTATGTTTCCGCTGCCGCCCAGGTCCAGGAAGCTGAAAGAGGCGCTGGTAAACTCCTGGATGGAATAAAGTCGGGTATCTTTCAACGCCTGCAGTCCGAGTGTTTTCTGAATGCCCATCTCCTTCATCTGCTTTGCGCCATGTTTGTCCATCAACGCGGGAAATTTTTCTTTCAACGCCTCGACCGGGGAGCCTTCCTTCAGTTTAATGTAGGCATAGACAAAATTATTTCCCACCCATGATGTTTCATGTTGAACGTAGTTGCCCCAGCCTTTGCTGTTCATGCACATGTAAAAATCGGCGTCGACCTGCGACTTCTGTTGATACGGTGCCAGGACGCCCGTGACGCGGAACGTGTCGGTGGAAGTTCCACTGTTAATGATGAGCAGTTGATCCAGGGCGGATTGGTCCCCAAAGATCTTTTTGGCTACCGGTTCAGAGAGTACGACGCTTGATGGCGCATCGAGCGCGGTGGCACGATGCCCTTCAGTGAATGTGTAAGAGAATACGTCGAAGAAGGTAGAGTCGACGAGATATCCGAGGTCTTCATAAAACGTCTTGTCCTGGAACCTCAGCAGGTGTTGTTCGACCTCAGGGGGATTGACAAGACGGGTGGCAGACTCCAGTTCAGGAAATTCTTCCAGCATCGTCATGGCTACTGGCGGAGATGTCCGCGGCATCTTGTCTTCACGTCCTTCCGGGGAGGTAAGGGTTCCGGTAATGCGATAGATATTCTCATATCCCTCGAAATGCTTTTCGTAGCTAAACGCATCTTTAATATAGAGTGCCAGCAGCACGCAACAGGCGATTCCCACCGATAGACCGAAGATATTGATGACCGAGAAGGTCTTGTGTTTCAGCAGATTACGGAAAGCAATGATGAAGTAGTTTTTAAGCATGGTATTGGATGATGGCAAGCAGGGATTCCAATATCAATGCCATGGTTAAAATCGCCTAAATGTCTTCAATTATGAGCCTTTTATTACCAAACTACGATCGCTTTTGAACGGGAATGTTCGGAATCGGTCGTATTGGTCAAACATCATTTGGATGCGCCGGACAGGGCTGAATTGAGGTTTCTGATATAACCCTCAACATAAACATCGAGGTATTTCCGGCGGTACTGCATGATAAACCGGGGATGCGCCAGGGGAATGATATCCTTGAAAAATCCGAAACGCCCGTTCAGTTTAACCAGGTAGCTGAAATTTTTTCCTTCTCCCAGACAAAAACACACCTCGCGGCTGATCCCAAAATCCAGCTGCGTTTTAATACACCTTATCATGAATGGCTCAACGGCGGCCAGAAGTTCTTTGATGTCGTAATAGTTCAGGTTTTTCCCGTCTTTGGTAAAACCGAGCGGACTCATGGCGCTGACAAAGGACCTGGCGTAAAATCTCTCCGCTCCGCCAAAGTGTTCGATCATGCGGTAAATGAAATCGGCCGACAACTCTGTTTTCTTTTTCAACGGGTTGGGTATTCCCAGCTGCTCCAGCTTGACAGGGTCCGTGAAAGGAACGCCCGTAATGCCCCCGCCATGTCGACCCGGGTTAATGCCAATGATCATGGTACGTTGAAGATGGTCGTTAAAGAATTTTTTATAAAAACTGTCGCACAACGTCATGGCTACCTCGTCCTGGAACGGGTTCATCGCCAGTACCCCTTCGGGTAGGGGCACGCTCAGATCCAGCGATTGATAAAAACGGATAACCTTTTCTGCAAACGTCATAGCGGCCCGATCCTGTAAATGCTATTGTGATAATTCGAACACGCTTTTGTAAAAACCGCCTTGCTGCACATAGTCGAGCAGGGCAAGATAGAATGGATGGCTTCCCAGGGTCGCACTATCGCCGATCATGATCAGTTTCTTTTTTGCCCGTGTCATCGCCACATTGGTACGGCGGATGTCGCCCAAAAAACCTACCTCACTCTTGTCATTGCTCCTCACAAAACTGATGATGATCACATCCCTTTCCTGTCCCTGGAAAGCATCGACTGTATTTACCGAAGCCAGCTTCCCGATTGATGCCAGCACGGGTGACGCCTCGGCCAGTTTGTTGAGATAGTCAACCTGGGCACGATACGGGGTAATGATCGCCATGGTAATTGCCTGGCTGGTCCACGCTTCAACGCCGAGCTCCTGTATCAGGGTTTCAGCGCGATTGATCAGCAATTGCGCTTCTTCTTCGTTCAGCCGGCTCAGCGTTTCAGGATCCTGTGCTTCCGTAAAGCCTGCACCGGCCGTGTCGATAAATTCAACAGGCGGCTGATCGGGATGAAGCAATGTCGTCTTCACCGATTCATCGGCAACCAGTGCGTCTTTATAAAAGTATCGCGAGGAAAAATTCATAATGTCCTCATGCATGCGGTATTGTACCTGCAGCATGGCGGACTGGTGTGGTTGTCTCCGGATACCTTTTTCGAAAAGCGTTTCTGCCAATCCTGCTTTCGCTGCCTCCATTGATTTTATCGTGGGGGGAAGCTGGAGATGGTCACCGGCAAAGATCACGCGTTCGGATCGCAATACCGGAACCCAGCTGGCGGGTTCAAGCGCCTGCCCAGCTTCATCGATGAAAACTGTTTTAAACCGCTTGCCGCGCAGCGTCGGATGGGATGCCCCAACGAGGGTGCTGCAGATCGCTTCGCTTTTTTGTAAAAGATCGTTGATAATATAGAACTCGAGCATATCGGCGTCGGCTTTCAGTATTTTCGACTCCTGGATCATGAGTTTGCGCTGTTGCCGCTCGTGGTAGCCAAACTGGCGCTTGAACTTGTACGCCATGCTTTTCACCTGCTCCATGCGCTTGCGCAATTCACGGAGTTCGGGATAATTGCTGTGGGCACTGATGCGCGAGTCGAGTGTCTTGCTGAGTGATTGTTCGGTGACGCGCGCCGGATGTCCGATCCGTAAGACATTTATCCCTTCGTTGGAAAGCTTCTCGACCAGCAGATCGACGGCCGCATTACTGGGCGCGCATACCAGTACCTGTCGCTCTTCACTGATGGTGGCAATAATGGCCTGTACCAGGGTCGTTGTCTTGCCGGTTCCCGGAGGGCCGTGGATAAAGGCGACATCATCGGTGCCGAGCACCTTGTTAAAGGCTTGCTGTTGACTCGCGTTGAGACGGGATTCGTTGTATCGTTTTGGTGCCGTATTGTTCAAGGTGCCCGGGCGGCTGATCTCCCGTGTTTCACTTTTCCGTTCGCCCAACAGAATTTCCCGCAGGAGCGACACCCGTGTATCTTCCGCCTTCATGACTTCTCTCAGCGCGAACTCCATTTCGCGGTAAGTCATTTCGTCGAACATCACGTCCACGCCGAGCAGCCCGTCCTGTATCCAGTCTGGGAGATCATCGCCATTGAGCGTGATAACCATAGTATTATCCCGTACATAGTTGATTACGCCGTTGCTGTGTTCTTTCTCCGGTTTCCCGGAAGCATTCGAAAACACGGAAACCGATTTGCCACTTTGGAAAGCGTGAGGCTGGTCCAGGTGATTACTGCGCTCGACTTCAATGATCAGCCGTTCGCCTGTGCCGATATAATCGCGCTTAAGCTTTACTGGATACCACGTTGTTCCTTCCTGTGTACGCTGGTGGAGCGAACGCAACAATACCTTCTGGCGATAATATTCCAGGTCAGCCTGTCGCTCAAGTTTGATCAGCTCGAGCGTATGGGCAAGTTGTTCCCTTGAGTTCATGAATCGTTCAAAGCTCAAGGTTACAAGTTCGGCCTTACATCGCCAAACGCGCCTGGCATTTTGCAACTACTCGCCGTTCAACAATACCTGTAGCTTTCGGATTTGTTGCTGGTTGGGAGCGGAATTGATCGTGCTTTCAATGCTGCGCTTCTCGCGGGTGGTAAGCCGCCAGCTGAGCGATGCTCTTGCGTTGTTCTGGCGGATGCTATCCATCTTCTGCAGGATCGGAACGAAACTTTCGGATTGATATTGCAGATCGATACGGTAGATGTCACCGGCAAACCAGGACTTCGCATGACTGATCAGCATGTCGCTGTTGATGTCCTGGAAATTTTCGAAGTTATTGTACACGCTGCTGATGGGCTGCGTGATGGCATCCATGATGGTTTGCTTGGCCTTTGGTGCAATATTATTCAGCTTGGGAGAATCGCGTATAGAAACAAAGATGACCCCTGAAGTATTTGCAGCGATCCACTCTTTGTAAGCATACAGGAACCTGACCGCGTCCGATAACCCGAAATTGTCAGAGATGCCCGCGTCCATAATGGAGATCGCCGGCTCGGTGGGCAGCGTGGTGTTGGGCGTGATATAAGGAAAGGTTGCGCTCATCCGCAGGGCCGACAGGAAACGGAGGTCCGTCCCGTCATGGTCTTCGAGCAGGGATTGAAAATCGACGCCGCTGATCTTGGACGATTGATACCCCGGGAAGTTGATGATGTCCGCATTCATGAACGAGACCGGTCGTGATGCGATATACAATTTCCGGCCGTCATTGACGATGGTCGGTGTGAGGATCATCATCGGTATGATACCCTGCATTTCGACACTGTCGTACGCAGCGATGGGCTTATCGAGCAGCCGTTGCGTTATCTGGTTCAGTTGCTCTTCAAACGTATAGCTCCGATCGCGGTAATAATATTTTCCGCCGTACTCGAATCGTGTAAAGCCTACGAAAAGATCGTTGGCGAGCAAACTGAATATCAACGGGTTCAGGTTATCCGTGGAGATATTTCTCCGGTGCACCAGGGCATAGGGCTTTACCCCTTCGCCCAGTTTTTCGCGGAGTTTCAGTTCCCGGAAGTAGCTGGCGCCAATGAGTCCGCCGCTCGCGCCGGTGATGAGGATGCTCTGTTCCATCAGCTGCCCATGGGTAACACTGTCCGTGGTCTGGAGCGCAGTCAGTGACCAGAGCGCCGCGCGTTTCCCGCCGCCGCTGGTACAGAGAAATACCATTTTTGGCTTATGTTCCATTGGAAATTTCTTCCGCCAGTTCTCCAGCATCGCCAGGCTGACGCGCCGGTCCCGCTCAATATGGGTGGTATCGTTCAACCGTTTCAGCGATTCGACAGAATACGACGCATGCGGGTTGAAATAATTCAGACCGAACGCTTCATAGCGCTTGGTGAAGTAGTCTTCGCCGACCAGGTGGTTCCCAATCAGAAAAATTACAAGCGCCATGGTGGCGGACCAGTTGCCGAACCAGTAGGAAAACGCTCCCGACATCATAACAAAGATGGTCAGGAAAATGATGAAGCTGGAGGCGGCCGGTAACTGGAACGTGGCATAGTCCTTGAACAATCCCAGGATAACGACGATGACGAAGATCAGGAGTTCGATCACGACCAGGTTAAAATGATTCTGGTCAAAAACCTGCAGGATCGTGGCACGGTCATAGAAGCGGTTGTCCTCGACTTTGCGTATCCTGAACCTGCCGTCAATGTAATTGTCAACAGGCACCTGCTTCTTTCGGGCGATGTCCAGTTTTTTCATCGCACTGGCGCGCGTAACCTTTACATTTTGTTTGATCTTTTCGTCGATCCTGCAGATGACGTATTTGAAAATATCTTTGTTGGTGAAGCGAAAGTAAATGAAAAAGATCAGGGTCATCGTTGCGAATCCGGTGAACAACCCGGTAAGGTTCCACGCCAGGTCCCGCCCGGTCGTGTATTCGTTCTGGATCTGGAAACGGACGATCTCGTAAATATAGAGGCCGAGAAAAGCAATGGGAATCGTACTGTTGTTAATGGCAAATTTGGTGAATGGTCTTGACAGCGTTCCCACAAACGAGAATCGATGGCCATCCATAATATAACAGGTAATGTGAAAGGCGGTGATGAACCCGGCGACGCTGATACCCATGATAAAAAAGCTGGTGAAGTTCACCTTGTTGAGATATTCCGGGTCAAGGAACAGGTAAGGTATGCCCAGGTATTTGCCAAAGGTTCCCGTGATCATCGTGAAAAGAATGATCCAGCACAGGATCAGCACCTGGTTGCGCTTGAGGTTGTTCAATAAAAGCTGAACCGGAAATGAATAGGCGATCTGGGGCAGTAAAAAATAAAGCTTGCGCAGCATAGACTCGTTACATCAATTTACGAAGTTTTTCCGGTTAATGATTGGCGATTTACAATTATAAGGTTTACGATTGTGTTGTTTTAATCCGTTAATCTACAATCTTAATTTAACACTTGTCCAAGGCCTTTACTATTTATCGCAGTTCGGCAGGATCGGGAAAAACCCGCACACTGGCGAAGGAGTACCTCACCCTGGCGCTGCGCTATCGTTCGCAATATTTCCGGCATATCCTGGCGGTGACCTTTACGAACAAGGCCACACAGGAAATGAAGGACCGCATCCTGGAGAATCTCGGAAGATTTGCGCAGGGCATTCCGGACGAACTGGGCACGACGTTAAAAGAGACCCTTTCCCTCGACGAGGCTGCTTTCCGCGAGCATGCCCAGGAGGTGCTCAGCGCCATCCTCCATAACTATTCGCAGTTTTCAATCAGCACGATTGACGCTTTTTTCCAACGGGTGATCCGTTCGTTCACCCGGGAAGCGGGGCTGGGCGGCGACTACCGTCTTGAAGTAGACCAGGATGCCGTACTGGAAGAAGTGATCGATAACCTGATCGACGAGCTCGGCAATAACCAGCAACTTACCGAATGGGTAGTAGAGTTTGCAAAAGAGAACCTGGAAAACGAGCGTGCCTGGGACGTGCGTGAAAGCCTCATGGAGTTCGCCCGGGAGATCTTTAAGGAGGATTTCAAACAGATCGAAGATGAAGTTGCCCGGCACACGGCGCAGCCAAACTTTTTCAAAGACCTGCTCGCCGACCTCCAGCAACACCGCCGTGACTTCATCCGGAAGATACGATCCGATGCGCGGAACGCCGTTGATATCATCCATGCCAATGGCCTGCAGGAAACTGATTTTAAGTATGGCAGAAGCGGTCCTTATGCCTTTCTGCGGAAAATCGCCCGGATCGGAAAAGTGCAGGACTTTAGCGAGAAGGAAAAAGGTAAACGACCGGAGGCGGAGTACCAGCTGGCAAAAAACTGGCCGGACAAAGACACCGGGAAACGGGCGCTTATCCTGAAACTGGCCGAAGAGCAGCTTATACCACTGCTGAACGAAATCCTCGCGTACAGGAACAGCCATTATACGGTTGCCCTATCCGCCGATGTGGCATTGAGTAATTTTTACGCGTACGGACTGATCGCTGACATTTCCCGGAAACTGAAGGAATATAAAAATGAAAACAACCTCATGCTGCTGGCTGATGCGCCGAAATTTCTCAACGGCGTTATCCAGGACAGCGACACACCCTTTATCTATGAGAAGGTAGGATCGTTCTACCGGAATTACCTCATCGATGAATTCCAGGATACGTCCGGACTTCAGTGGAAAAATTTCTATCCGTTGTTGCTGAACAGTCTCGACCAGGGTTATAAAAGTCTTGTCGTCGGTGATGTGAAACAGGCGATCTACCGCTGGCGTGGCGGCGACCTGAAGTTACTGCAGGAGGGCGTTGAGGCTGATATTGGTGCGTTGCATGTGGAGGTGAAGGGCTTAAACAGCAATTTCAGGAGCGCGGCTGCCATCGTGAATTTTAACAACGCTTTTTTCGAAACGACGGCGCATTTGGTGGCATCGGAGACGGCGCATCCCATCAGTGTGGACGTTTACGGCGATGTGGGTCAGGCGCTTTCAAAACAACATGAGGGCTTTGTCAAAATACAGTTTATCCCGGAAAGCAGCGACGAGAAATGGAAGGAGACCGCCCTTGCAATGTTGCCGGCCCAGCTGGAATTGCTGCAGGATCAGGGTATACCGCTGAAAGATATCGCCCTGCTGGTGAGAAAGAACGAAGAAGGGCAGCAAATCGTGCGGTACCTGATGGAGCATAAAAATTCAGACAAGGCGAAGGAAGGGTATCGTTACGAGGTAATTTCAAATGAGTCGCTGCGGGTCGATGGTGCAGCTACTGTCCGGCTAATCGTCGGTGCGATGCAGTACCTGCTGAATCCTGACGACGACATTGCACGGGCACAGGTAGCGTATGCCTATTACCATATTCATGGACTTCACTATAGCCTCACCGAGGTTTTTGCCGTAACCAATCAAACGGTTTTTGATTCACTTTTGCCGCCGGCGTTTGCCAGGCAAAAAGCCTCGCTCAAAAAGCTTCCCCTGTACGAACTGACAGAAGCACTGATACAGATATTCGGATTGCGGGAACAGCAGGGCGAGTTTACTTACCTGCAGGCTTTCCAGGACGTGGTGCTGAATTTTTTTAGTCGCGAAAGAAATGATCTGCAGTCTTTTTTGACATGGTGGGCGGAGAACAAACATAAAACCGCTATCCAGGTATCGGGCGATATTGATGCCATGCAAATCCTGACCGTTCACAAGTCGAAGGGCCTGCAGTTTCGTTACGTGGTTATTCCATTCTGCTCCTGGAGCATGGACCATGAGTTCGGGAAATTTCCGAACCTCTGGGTCAAAACGGACGAACCACCCTTTGGCCAGGCGGGCTTTTTGCCGGTGCGGTATGCGAGTGTGCTGGAGGATACTTATTTCGGGGACTTCTACCGCGAGGAAAGAACACGTTCATACCTGGATAATCTCAACCTGTTGTATGTGGCGTTAACCCGTGCAGAGTCTGGGATGATCGTCATGGCGCCGTACAGTGAATCGCCTGCGGTGAAATCATCCGCGCAACTGTTACAGCAGGGTATCTTGCAAAATGACGCATTGCGCGCAGGATGGAATGAAGCCGGAAAAATTTTCTTATCCGGCGCTTTGGTCCGTCAGTCTTCCGGCATTAAAGCTGACCGTGCGGACGCTGTTTCCCTGACAACATATCCGTCCTACCATTGGAGCGACAAGTTGGTGATCCGGCAATCCGCGAAAGAATTTTTCAACACGCGCGATCTGCCGCAGCGGGAAAAAATAAACTATGGCATCCACCTGCATACTGTTCTCTCACGGATACGGTATGCGTCGGAAATCCCGGAGACCCTTGAGCAACTCCTGGATGAGGGGATGATCACCGAAAACGAGAAACCGGATTTATCGCACAAGATCGACACGTTGTTGCAAAACCCGCAGGTGGCGTTGTGGTTTGCACCGGGATGGGAAGTACGTACAGAAGTGCCGATACTGTTACCCGGTGGGATGGAATACAGGATTGATCGCCTGATGACAAAGGAAAAAAAGGCCGTCGTGGTGGATTTTAAAACCGGCACGACATCGAAAGCGGATCAAAGACAGGTACTCGATTACATGGACGTGCTCCGGCGGATGAATTTTTTTGAGGTGGATGGATTTCTGCTCTACGTGCGTACAGGCGAATTGATCTCGCTCTCGCAACGGAAGGTAAAAACCACCAGGCCGAAGGATGAAAAGCAACTGGGGCTGGGATTATAGCATGGAACCGATGAAGACATTTTTGCAGGATTTCGCGCGCGCGATAGCCGCACAGTACGGGAACCGGCTAAACACCGTTACTGTCGTTTTTCCCAACCGGCGGGCTACGCTCTATTTTCGCCGACACCTGAGCCTGTTGCTGGACAAACCCGTGTTCAGCCCGACACTCGTTACGATTGAAGATTTCATTGCCGGCTTCGCATCGTTCACCATTCCCGATAAATTGCAGCTGATCCACCGCCTTCATAAGGTCTACGCCGCGATCGCGGGTTCGGGCGATCATGAAGCCGAAACGTTCGACCAGTTTTTTTTCTGGGGCGATATGCTGCTGCGCGATTTCGATGAAGTGGATAAGTACATGGTCAACGCGCCGTACCTGTTCAAAGACCTGAGCCACCAGAAAGAACTGGATGCCAGCTTTGATTTTCTGACAGCAGAGCAGCGCGAGTTCCTGAAAACTTTCTGGCTGAACTTTGACGAGCATGATTCGGTAAACAAACGAAAGTTTCTGCGACTGTGGAAGCAACTGCCGGAAGTTTACCGTGCGTTCAGGGCCAGCCTCCTGGAAAACAATGAGGCCTATGAAGGGATGGCGCAACGCCTTGCTGCTGAAAGGATCGGCGCGGGTGAGATCACGATTCCATCGGCCGACAGTAAGCAGGTGATTTTCGCGGGATTCAACGCGCTGACCAGGGCTGAAGAAATGATCATAAGTGCCTGGGTTGAAAACGGCGATGCAAAAGTTTACTGGGATCTCGATGCCTACTACACCAATAATAATACGCAGGAAGCCGGTCGGTTTTTCCGGGAGTACCAGCAGCATCCCGTGCTGGGCAAAACATTCCCGCATGATGTCCCGTCAAATTTTCTGGAGGGCACGCGGGTCACGCCAGACCAGCCTGGTGTTATTAATTTGTACGGTGCATCGCAGTCCGTGGGCCAGGTAAAGATGGCCGCGCAGGTTTTGCATGAACAACTGCAGAAGGGTGCGCACCCGGAGGACACCGTCATTATTCTTCCTGATGAAAAACTGCTGATGCCGGTACTGCACAGTATTTCCGGCGCTGTCGAAAAGCTGAACGTCACAATGGGCTTCCCGTTGAGCGCAACACCGTTGTTTAACATGGTGGAGGTGCTGATCGATCTGCAGATCACCAAAAAGGACGACGAGTTCAATCACCGCGCCGTACTGGCCTTGCTGGGCCATCCCTATGTGGTCGCCGCGGATGCTGCCAGTGCCAAGTCAAAAAGCAAACAGATTCTGACCCAAAGCTGGATCAGCATCCCTGGTGATTTCCTGGCTTCGGCCGTACCGTTGCATCGCGTCATATTCCAAGACGTGCAACCGGGTCGGATGAACATGATGCTCCCGCTGTTGCATTACCTCCGCGCGGTCATCCAGGAATTGGGGACGTTAACAAACCTGAACGAATTCGACAAGGAGTATTGTTTTCACTTTCTCAAACTGCTCAACCGGATGGAAGAAGTGCTCGGCAAGGATGGCGTTTCACCGCCGGGCGAACGCAACAGCAAATCTGAAAAAGAAAGCCTGCGCGCATTCCTGCGACTTTTCCGTCAGTTGATCCGGTCTGAAAAAATACCCTTCCGCGGCGAACCTTTAACCGGCCTGCAGGTAATGGGTGTGCTCGAGACCCGAAACCTTGACTTCAAAAATGTTTTCATTCTTTCGCTTAACGAGGGCGCGTTCCCGTCATTCGGCAGCAAAGGTTCTTATATTCCGCACAACATCCGGCGCGCGTACGGATTACCGACGACAGAACACCAGGATGCGATCTATGCCTACCTCTTCTACAGGGTGTTGCAAAGGGCTGAAAATCTATTCCTGTTTTATAATACGGAAACAGATATTCTCGGACAGGGTGAGATGAGCCGTTACCTGCAGCAACTCCTGTATGAATCAGGCGCCGGTAAACGCAAGTTCATTCTTCACAACCCGATGCAGCCCACGCTGGCTGCACCGATTTCCATTGCAAAAGACCAACGGGTATTCACCGCACTCGCTAAATTCCTGGCTAACAGCAGCGACCTCAAATACCTGTCGCCGACGGCACTGAACGACTACATCGAATGTCGCCTGAAATTTTATTTCCGGTACGTCGCCGGCATCAAAGAAGCCAGGGCCGTGGAAGACGATCTCGATGCGCGCATCCTCGGAAATTTCCTGCACAAGGTCATGGAGCGCTTTTATCTTTCACTGCAGCAACGCAAGGGCAACAGGACCGTCGTGCCGGAGGATTTTAAGGACTACAGCAAATCGGTTTCGCTACTCATTGACGAGGTGATCCGCGACACCTATCATCTCGACCCATCGAAACCTGTTGTGTACGAAGGGCAGCGCCTGGTCGTACGCGAGGTGGTGATGCGGTTTATCGACGAAATCATCAAAAAGGACAAGGCTTACGCGCCGTTTGAAATGGTGGGACTCGAAACGAACTATTTACGGTTTAGCATACGCCTTCAGGTGGAGGGTAACCCTGAAGTATTGATGGGTGGATCGGTTGACCGCGCCGACCGCAAGGGAGACGTGATCCGGGTGATCGATTATAAGACGGGGAAGGACAGCACTTCGGTAAAAGGACCATTGAGCGACCTGTTCAGCCGGGAAGGTGACCGGAATAAAGCAGCCTTTCAAACCCTGATGTACGCGCTACTCTTCCACAAGAATTTTGATCCCGGGCAAAAGGAAAAATTAAAGCTCGTACCCGGACTGATGAACAGGGTCAACCTTTTCGACGAAAATTTTACCTTCGGGCTGAAAGTCGGCAATCAGTACGTACAGGATGCTGTGCCGCTGTTGCCGGAATTCGAAGCGAACCTCACCGCCCTGCTGGAGGACCTATACAATCCTGCCCGGCCTTTTGATCAGACGGAGGATGAGAGAATCTGCAAATGGTGCCCTTACCGGGAAATTTGCTGCCGCTGATCACGAACTAAATCCCGATATGATAGTTATTGTTAGTATTGCATAAAAAAGTATGAAAATCCTCCTGCTTACACTCACCATTGCCTTTATGAATATCAGTTCAGTATACGAATTCAAAGCCACCGCCATTGACGGGAAGGAAATTGACTTTTCGATCTATGCCGATAAGCCCCTGCTGATTGTCAATGTAGCCTCCAAGTGCGGCTTTACACCACAGTACGCCGACCTCGAAAAACTGCACAGCATTCATGGGGACAGGCTGGTGATCCTGGGATTTCCGGCCAATAACTTCGGTGCCCAGGAACCGGGCAGCAATCTGCAGATCGCCGAATTCTGTCAGAAGAATTACGGCGTGTCGTTCCAGATGTTTGAAAAAATATCGGTGAAAGGCCCGGACCAGCATGCGCTTTACCAGTGGCTCAAGGAACAGAGCGGCGAAGAACCGTCCTGGAATTTCTGCAAGTACCTCGTGAAGCCGGATGGTACCGTGAAGTTTTTCGCCTCCAACGTCAGTCCGCTGGACAGGCAAATTATCGACGCGATCAACTAGCATTGTCTTACATTACCATCGCCATGGGTATCCTCACCTACCTTTCGCAAAAACTCGCACGGCGTAAAAAACCGGGCAATC
>DASPJC010000005.1:0-5387 GCA_035628815.1 Ohtaekwangia sp.
GACACACCTTCGACAAGATTGCCTTCCCACGGCGCATCGTTCCGGAACAGTTCAACCTTCTCTCCTGTCAATGCCGTCCGGTCCTCGTTCAAGGGCATGGCCCAGATGGGTGTCGGCTTGCCAACGCTGTTCCCATCTTCCTTCCAGATGAGAAAAAGTTTTCCATGCTCGTCACGCATCGGGAAAGCATCAATCGATCCGGCTTCCTCGCACATGAGCGGGCCGTGATCCTTATACGGCCCTTCAGGCTTGTCGGCGCTCGCGATACCAAGACACAGGTTACCATCCTTTTTATGTGCTGAATAGTACACGTAAACCTTTCCGTCATCGTATGATATTTCCGGGGCCCAGAAATAAAAATCTGCCCACGAAGGCGGCGTCTCAAATACGTGGCCGCGATTCTGCCAGTGAATAAGATCTTCCGACTCCATCAATGGGTATATGGGCGCCCAGTTTGAGGTGGTAGCGGTCGCCCAGTAACTGTTTCCGATCCTGACGACGGACGGATCGGGATAGTCGCCGGGTAATACCAGGGTCTGTCCCACACAGCAACTATAAAAACCAACCAGCAACAGGAATACCGTGACTTTCATCATGACGTTTTTTTAGCAAGCACTAGTTTACTTCGAGTTCATTTTTAGAAGGAAGTTTCGGAAAAGGATTGTGCGGTTCAGTCTGGTACCAATACACCACCGAACTGATATCCGATTGCTGTGGCAGGTATCGTCCCTCACTTCGCCAGCCAAGATCCTGAATAGTTACCTTTAATTCTTTTTCGAAACGGATCGGGTCCAGGATGTGCCACCGGTACATGCCGAATCGCTGCTGGGAGCGGTACATGCCATCGGGCCGGATCACCTGGTGAAGTCCTGCGTAAGGTGTGGTGAATTCCTGGTATTGATGTGTTACCTTGTTCTCGAAGTTATATGACCCGCAGAAGTAGTCTTCAGTACCCGTACCGTTGATGGTTGGGAACTTTGTGTCGCCGTCCATGTAGAATTTGATCTCGCCTTCTCCCCACCATCCGTTGTTGTTAACGCCCCACGCCATGTAGGCACCAACGTAGTGACCTTTTCCTTTTATGCCGTCGATCAATGTGAACAGCGAGCCCCTGGTCGGATTGTTCCTTCTGAACTGCGCATGGAAATATGCTGCATCGCTGGGGATCTCGGTCACGGTATAATCGATCTGATAGTAAAGGTTCATTCTCTCGGAGCTGATATTCTCCATCGTGATCCTGCACTTTTTCCGGAAGGGCATTACCCAATAGCAATTGAATGCGCTGCCGGGATTAACCGTTACTGCCAGGGAGCTGAGTTGCGCGTACTCGCCCCAACCCATTCCGAAGAAGTCTCCGACCGGTACCTCGACCGATGGTTCTTTTTCATCGTCCCAGTAAAAACGCAGAATGGAATAACGCCAGTTGCCCGTTGGTGTCATCCAGATATGCTGGATCGCGCCGGGTTCATTGATTTCTGCGAGGGTAAAGGTCTGGCCGGGCTCAATGTGAATGAACGGATTCACTTTCCATCCCACCCCTAACTCGCGTGCAACCTTCCCGGCGTTGCCTTCTTCCAGGGTAGCCATCCCGCCTTTGCCCGGTTCGCCTGTAAAGTTCTCTGGACTGATGGATCGCGTCTTTGCGTTGGACAGCTGGTACAGGTTTCCCATGTTCATATACAAGCCGTTGAAAGGCTGCTGTTTCTGTGAAAAGCCTGTCGCTGCAATCAGCAGGATAAGTGTGGCAAGTAATATTTTTTTCATGTCCGGTAATATGATTGATGATGAATGATTGAAAGCCTTAATATAAGCAAACCGTTGCAGCGAAGAATGCTTTATTCACCAGATGGTTTGTCGAGTGATACGTCCAGCGCCGCCGGCCGGCCAAAGTCCGGCATACCATCGGGCGTGAAGGTGAACGGTTGCATGCGAACAGACCGGTTGTTACCACAGCCCTGCCCGGCAAATGCGTTGGCGTGGTAGATGATCCAGTTCTCACTTCCATCGGCGGATACAAAAAAGCCGTTGTGACCAGGGCCATACGCCTGACCATCGGTATATTTTTTAAAGACGGGCTCATCGGATTTTGTCCATGCTGCCGGATCGAGAAGGTTGGCCGACGCATCGGCCGTGAGCATACCAAGCGCATAGTCGTCCGTCCAGCATCCACTGGCCGAATAAACTATGAAGATCTTGTCTTCGCCGCGCAGGAACTGCGGTCCCTCGTTCACACCGGGTGGGCTACCGTTTAACTCCCATGCGTGTTCGGGTTTTGATAACATCACCCGCTCCCCTTCTGCGGTAAAAGGGTCGGTCATTTTGACGATGTAAATATCCTGACGAACATCGGTGTCGCCTTCCCATCCCGACCATAAAAAATAAAGCTGATCGTCATGCGAGAAGATCGTGCCGTCAATGGCCCACTTGTCGTCGGGCAATTCAAGCTCCCCTTTGTCGACCCATGTCCCCTGGAATGGATCGGCGGAAGCATTTTCCAACACCCACATTCGGTGATTAGCATTGTCGCCATCGTCGGCAGCGTAATAGAAATACCATTTGTTGTTAATGAAATGGATTTCAGGCGCCCAGATGTTCCTTGAATTCATCCCGGAAGCCGGGGCCGTCCAGATCGTTTTGCTCGCCGCGGTAGAAAGCCCGGTCATTTTATTCGTCCTGTAAAGTTTCAGACTATTGCCCGTGGTATGGGTCACGTAGTATTGATTATCTTTCTGGTATACCCACGGGTCAGGGCTCCCCGTCAGTACGGGATTTTTGAATTCGTTTTCCTCGGGCTGTGGCTGCGGGTCCTGGTTCTTGCCCTCCTTGCAGGAAAAAACAATAATGGCCAGGAACAGGACTGTGCGGGAATACGGCAGCGTTCGCTTGAACAATTGAAAAACATTACGCGTCAAATGCATACAGTTGATTTAATAAAAAAGGCATTGCGACGTCCATCTCGCAATGCCTTAAGATGATTAATGACTACCACTCCGGATTTTGATCCAGGTTGGGGTTTATATCGATATCAAGTTGTGGAATGGGTAGAAGTTCGTGTTTTCCGATCACAAAGTTATTAAAGCCGGGATCGCGGTCGGCGAGTTCCGGTCCGAGATCTCCCCATCGCGCCAGGTCGTTCCAGCGATGACCTTCGCCGGAAAGTTCGAGCAATCTTTCGTGCTTTAACTGTTCCAGGAATTCGTCTTCGTCCAGGTCGGGCATGGTAACGGACAATTTTTCCAGACCCGCGCGTTCGCGCACGCGATCAACATACTCATATGCCGCCGCGGTGGAACCTTCTGCATTCAGTGCTTCCGCATACATCAGCAATACGTCCGCGTAGCGTATATACCGCCAGTTGTTCGGCGAGTTGTACCCTTCAAAATCCTTCCAGTGATCATTCTGAAACTTCCTGAACCAAACGCGCTGGTCTCCCGCGCCATACCGTTGTGTAAAGGTCTGCCCATAGATCATGGTAGCATCAGGACCATCTTCGTCGGTATAATCGAAGAGGAATGACGCCGCAAGACGAGGATCTCTTTCGCCGCCGACCGTGGTTTCCTCCAGGAACTCATCGATCATCCAGCGGTTAGCCTCGCCGTCCGACCATCCCACACCACTGGGTCCGAAGAACTGCGCGATGGACGTCCCGTAGTTCAGGTTATCAGGTCTGCCGTCGTCGGTATCGTCGTCATGATTTTCACCGGGGTTTAACTGGAATTGCCATTCGAATACAGACTCGATATTATTTTCGGTATTCACCAGGAAGTTATCGCGGTAATCCGGCATAAGGTCGTACAGGGTGCTGCCCTCGCCTTCCACCAGCCATTCCAGGGGCACGAGCGCTTCCGCCATCTTGTTCTGTTGCATATAGGCTTTTGCAAGCATGGCATACGCGGCGCCTTTCGTCGCGCGACCGATATCGTTGCCTGTGTACGAAGGGGGAAGGGCATCGGCCGCTTCCGACAAGTCTTTTTCAACCTGCGCCCAGACATCTTCTACCGATGACGTTTCCGGTTTGTCTTCCGGCGCAGAAGCTTCCAGCATGAGCGGAACATTTCCCCAGAGTGAAGCCAGGTTGTAATAAAATAATCCACGAAGAAATTTCGCTTCACCCAGGACACGGGCTTTCAGTGATTCATCCATTTCAATGTTCGGAACATTATCGAGGACCTGATTCGCCCTGAATACGCCAACGTAAATATCCTTCCAGATATCATAGGCACCCCAGAAGTTATAGTCGGTGACCAGGAAGTGATCCATGTTATTGACGATATCCGTGGCGGGACTCGTGCTCTTTCCCTCGTCGGACCGGATGATATAATAAAACGGCATCCATCGTGAAATAGCACCGCGATGCAACGTACTGTAAACGGCATTCACGCCGGCAACAGCATCAGCCTCATTTTTCCAGAACGATTCAACGGTTGCCTGGTTCGGGTTGACGATATCCAGGTTGTTATCGCAGCTCGTTGACAGAAAAACGGTAAGTATGGTAATGAATAATATCTTTTTCATGTTGATTCTTTTAGCACCCACATTAAAACTCGCATTGCAGTCCGACAGAGACCATCCGGCTGGATGGCCAGTTTCCAAAGTCAACGCCGCGTTCCAGTATCCTGCCCCGCGGATTGTTAGGGTCCGTGTTACCGACCACATCAGGATCAAGACCATCGTACTTCGTGATGGTGAAGAGGTTCTGCGCGCTGATATAAATTCTTGCCTGTTGCAGGCTCAGCCTGTTCAACCATGCTGACGGGAACTTGTAGCCCAGTTCGATATTGCGCAACCTCACATAGGATGCATTATCGAGCCAACGGTCGGTGTCGCTCCTGTTGTTGTCGATAATACCCTGTTCAGAATCAAGTCCGATCCGGGGATCACTGGTACTGGTGTTGCTTTCCGACCAGGGGCTGATATCACTGCGGAAGTTGGAACGCTGGTAGCTGTCCAGGGCCCGGCGCACATCATTGTAAATGGTGTATCCGAACACGCCGACAAACTGAAGGTTTAGGGTAAACTGCTTGTAGGAAGCCGCGAACTGCATGCCTGCCTGGAGATTAGGCCAAGGCGAACCGACAAAGTCACGGTCCTCCACATTGATCGTTCCGTCGCCGTTTTTATCCACATACTTCACATCACCAGGTTTTGCGGCCGGTTGAATGACGATACCATCGGCATTCACATAGTTGTCGATCTCAGACTGGCTTCGGAAGAGACCGTCGGTGCGGATGAGGAACCACTCTCCCATCGAACGTCCTACCTTTGTCCGGGTGTTGCCCTGCTGGATATAATCGACGCCCGCGCCGCGATTACCGACACCTTCTACCTTATTATTGATGGTCGTGAAATTTCCGGAGATCTCCCACTTCAGGGCATTGTTGCTGTTG
>DASPJC010000006.1:0-3715 GCA_035628815.1 Ohtaekwangia sp.
CAAACGCCGGCCCCAGTACAGAACCCGGAAATACCTTGATCACTTCAGCACCGTGATCCTTCGCAGTGACAATTTCCGTCAGCGTGGCACAACCGGGAATCCAGTGCTTATTGTGCGCGTGGCATACCTCCGCCATTTCGGGTTTCATAATAGGCGCAATGATAAAATCTGCCCCGGCATCAATAAATTTTTTCGTGGTCGCCGCATCCATCACCGTGCCGATGCCGAGCATGAGGTCCGGGTAGCGGTCGCGTTGGCGGAGCAATTCACTAAAAACCTCGAACGAATTCTTTTTCCTGTTCGTAAACTCGAAAACACGTATACCGCCGCGGTAAGCTGCTTCCAGCACCTGACCTGCCTCTGCTGCGTTATCATGGGTAAACAAGGGCACAAGGCCGCCTTGCCGTACACCATCTGTTATCTGTTGTTTGGTGAAACTCATATTACCGTAATAATTTTCCCACGTTCTCTCCTTTTACCAATGCCGCAATTTCCGGCGCAGTAGCCAGGTTGACATCGCCTTCCACGGAATGTTTCCAAGCTCCTGCGGCGGTTGCAAATTCCAGTGTCTGCTGATCATCATAATTGTTCAGCCAGCCGTAGATCAGGCCCGCCATAAACGCATCACCTGCACCCACGCGATCGACGATGTGCGTGAGGTCATATTCCTTCGACTCAAACAGTTTCTTCCCATCCCAGAGGATGGCAGCAACTTTATTATGCGAAGAACTGATGGATTGTCTGATCGTTGTTGCAATTTTCTTTACGCCGGGATACTGCCGGATCAGATTCCCGCAGGCCGAAGCAAATGTATCTCCGGTGATACCGGTACAGTTTTCAATATCCGCCACCCCGGCCACGATCATATCGGTCGACCGTATAAGACCGGGCATAATATCCTGCGCTGTTTTTCCGTATTGCCAGAGGTTACGGCGATAGTTGATGTCGCCGGAAACGACCAGGCCCATTTTCCTGGCTGCATCAATCGCTTCGGCGCATACTTCAGCTGCGCCCTTGGATATAGCAGGTGTTATGCCGGACCAGTGAAACCATGCCGCCCCCGTGAATACTTCGTCCCAGTTGACCGACCCTTTTTTGATGTGCGCGAATGCCGAGTCAAAACGGTCGTAGATAATGCGCGATGAGCGATGCATCGAACCGTTCTCCACGAAATAAATACCCATGCGTTCATCGCCGTATAGAATATGCGATGTAATCACGCCGTAGCGCTGTAGCTGCTGGGTGGCTGCCTTTCCAAGATCGTTCTCCGGAAACCGCGTAACGTGTTCCGCCGCCATTCCCAGGTGTGCAAGTGAAACCGCGACGTTTGCCTCTGAGCCCCCGTACTCGATATCAAAACTTTTCGTCTGTGTGAAACGCTCAAAACCGGGTGTGGATAACCGAAGCATGATCTCACCGAGCGTAACAATTTTTCCTTTTTTCATATTGCGAATTATACTCCTGCAAATGCACTGAAGGCCCCGTCAACCGGGACAATGATACCCGAAACAAATTTCGATGCGTCCGAGCACAACCAGATGAGCGCGCCGGACAATTCGTCCGCTTCGCCAAACCGGCCGAAGGGTGTGCTGTTAATAATAGACTGCCCGCGTTCCGTTAAAGATCCGTCGGCATTCGTCAGCATTCTTCTGTTTTGTTCGGTGATGAAAAATCCTGGCGCGAGTGCATTCACCCGTATGCCTTCGCCGAACTTGCGTGCCATCTCCACGGCGAGCCATTGTGTGAAGCTACTCACAGAAGCCTTGGCCGCCGAGTAACCTACGATCCTGGTCAATGGTCGCAGCGCTGACATGGATGATATGTTAATAATCACACCTTTCCTGTTGGTCACCATCGCTTCACCAAAGATCTGGGATGGCAAAACAGTTCCGGTGAGGTTGAGTTCAACGACACTTCGGAAATCATCGATCTTCAGGTCGAGGAAAGTCCTGTCGGGCGCGATCGTTGCCCCGGGGATATTTCCGCCCGCACAGTTTACGAGGATATCGATGGTACCGAACTGATCTGTTATCTGCCGCCGCGCGGACAGCAATTCCTTCTCTTGCAATACATCAGCGCTGATGCCAACGGCTTTACCACCGGAGGCAATGATAGACGCAGCCACAGCATCGGCGGCATCCTTTCTCCGCCCGATCACCGCGATGGCCGCGCCGGCACTTGCCATAGCCCTGCACATCGAACTGGCCAGTACACCTGTACCGCCGGTCACGACGGCGACTTTAGTGCGAAGGGAAAATAATTCTTCGAGGTAGGACATGCTGTTACGATTTGAGTTTGATGGCGCGGCGTTGGACGTTACTTTCAAAACACGCTTCGATCAACCGAAGACCGTCGCGCGACTCCTCCGGTTTAACCAAAAGCGGCTTGCCCTCCCGGATCGCTTCGTAGACCTGTTGATAAAAAGCGGGATAATTGCCGGGCACGGTCTCAATGCTTCCTTCAATATGAACACCGTTGATAGTCGTGTTCAGCCTGCCCCACCACCTGGACGGTTCTTCACCCCAGCCAGAAGTTCCGGGAATTCCCCCTGCTTTCAGTGCATCCTCCTGTGGATCCAGACCATATTTTATAAAGGATCCATTGACGCCATGCAAAATATAACGGGGGCCCTGTTCGCGCACGAGGTAGCTGGACTTGACGATCACATTTAAATCCGGATAGGTCAGGCGTATATCATAATAGTCTTCCACTTTACCGTCAGGACGCTGGATGCCCATGCGGGCGTCTACTTCATCAGGCATGCCGAAAAGCACAAGCACCTGGTCCAGCATGTGTGAGCCCAGGTTAAAAATGACCCCGCTGCCCTCGATCGCTTTTTCCTTCCAGGAACTGTCATCCACACCGGCGCGATAGCGATCGTAGTGAACCTCCGCTTCGACCAGTTTTCCCAGGAGGTTACCCGCGACAACTTTCCGAACTGTAAGGAAGTCGCCATCCCATCTCCTGTTCTGAAAAACAGTGAGTATTTTATTTTTTTCCTTTGCCAGCGCAATGAGCTGATCGGCCTCCCGGGCGGTGACCGTAAATGGTTTTTCCACCACGACGTGTTTACCAGCGGATAGTGCTTCCGTGGCAAAGGCGAAGTGCGTGTTGTTGGGCGTGTTGACAATGACCAGCTCAATTTCCGGGTTCTTGAATATCTCTTCGCGGTTCGATACGACTTTTACCGAGGGATATTTACGCGCGGCGTGGGTACTTTTCCGTTCGTGGACATGCGAGAGTATGAAGCCGGGATGGTTCATCAGGAGCGGGCCGTGAAAAACTTCTCCGGACATGCCGAAGGATAACAATGCGGTTTGGATCGGCGTCATTCGATGAGCAGGTCTGAGTTGACATTTTGAACAGAAGTCTTCACCTGGCGAATGGTCTTCAAAGCCGAAAGCACGTTGGATTCGATTTGTAGCCAGTCACGGATTGACAGGGCGTCTTTTGGAAAAAGCGTCGTATTTAATTTTACACAGAGCGCGTTCGCTTCAAACCACTTGGTAAGGTTAGGGTGGGTGATCTCCGTTTCACCCGAAGGAATAAACCGCAGGTCGGGATGTTGTTTTGCAACGGGTGCGATGAATTCCGCCCCGAGCACGTTGCCCGGTAATACCGTGATCACCTTTGCGCCCAATGCTTTCGCCTGCAGGATCTCGGGTACGGCAGTACAGCCCGGCATCCATACCCTGTTATATTGTTCGCAAACAGC
>DASPJC010000007.1:0-13106 GCA_035628815.1 Ohtaekwangia sp.
CCCGCGGCGGTTGTTACCGTGTGCTGAACGCCCGCCGTTTCCGTATTGAGGTCGACGCTGGCCGGCGCCAGCGCCGCTTCAGGATCGCTGTCATTGGCAATGATATTCAATGAAACCGGCGTGTCCTCATTGGTCGTGGTGGCATCATTACCCGCCACGGGAATGTCGTTCACCGCGGAAACGGTAATGGTGATGGTTGCCGCGTTGGAAACCGCACCGGTATTATCCTCCACGGTATACTGCTGTATTACAACACCGGAAAAATTAAGCGCCGGCGTATACGTCACCGTCCCGGCATTGTCAACGGTAAACGATCCTTCTGTCACGTTCACGGAAACCTGCCTTCCCCCGCTCACAGGGTCCAGGTCGACCGACGCCGGATTGACCGGTGCCTCGACATCAGTATCATTCGATGTGACATTGATCGAAACCGGGTTATCTTCCGTCGTGGCAGTGGCATCGTCAACGGCGGCCGGAAGGTCGTTCACGGCCGTTACGGTAATGGTAATCAGCCCTGGAAGTGACGTTACATCCAGTTCGTTCTTCACGGTATAGCTGTGGAGCACAAGACCGCTGGTGTTGGGCGCAGGGTCGAACGTTACCAGCCCGTCTGACGCAGCCGCAAAGGTCCCGGCAGGCAGACTTACCGAGCTTTGAACACCGGCCTGTGCAAGGTCGACATCCACCGTCGAAGGAAGGATTGTATTCAGTATTTCGAAGTCATTGGCCAGGACGGCAATCTGGACGGGAACATCCTCCACAGTGCTGGCAACGTCCGCAATCGTTATCGGTATCTGCCCGAAAGCAGCACTGCCGGTAAACAATAAAAGAGGAAGTAATATTTGGGGAGCAAAACGCATAATCACAACTACAGACCAGCAAAATTAAATAAATATATCGTATCTCTATCCGCTCACAATTTTAATTGTAACTGTTAGTTTCGTGGTTTAATTAATCGCAACAATGGTTGGCTTCGCGCTTCTTGTCTTCTGGACTGGTGTTTTCTTTGTCGCATACACCTATGTAGGGTATGGACTGGTTATCTATGTTTTCGCCAAGGTAAAAGGACCGCGGCCCGCCCTCCAGGTACAATCCGATGACGAGCTTCCCGCCGTAACCCTGGTCGTAGCCGCATACAACGAGGCGCTGTTCATCCGGGAGAAAATTGAAAATACCCTTGCCCTGGACTATCCGCCAGCAAAACTCACCGTATTTATTGTGACAGACGGCTCCACGGACGCGACACCGGAAATTGCGCGGCAGTATTCCGGCGTACAGGTCCATCACGAGCCCACACGCAAAGGAAAGATTCACGCTGTCAACCGGATCATGCCATGGGTGACAACCCCGGTGGTGGTGTTTTGCGATGCCAACACTACGCTGAATAAAGAAGCGATCCGGCTTCTTGTCAGACATTACCAGGATCCGGGCACAGGAGGGGTTTCCGGCGAAAAGAGAATCGTCAGCAGAACCGCTGATAACGCATCCGGATCGGGTGAAGGTATCTACTGGAAATACGAGTCGTTCCTCAAACGCAAAGATGCCGAAGTATACTCCATCGTCGGCGCCGCAGGCGAACTGTTTTCCGTGCGCACCGAGCTTTATGAGCGTCCTGAAGAGGATATTATCATTGAAGATTTCTATATCTCGCTAAAAATCGCCGCGAAGGGATATCGTTTCGCGTACGAGCCCGATGCGTACGCAATCGAAACAGCATCGGCTTCGGTGGAAGAAGAGTGGAAACGAAAAGTGCGCATTTGCGCCGGCGGGTTCCAGGCGATGGGAAAGCTGAGTTTTCTGCTCAACCCCTTTAAATACGGCGTCCTCAGCTTTCAATACCTCTCCCACCGTGTTCTTCGCTGGACGCTCGCTCCCCTGTTCCTTCCGCTTATCCTGCTCAGCAATATCGTACTGGCATTGAATGGCATTTTCTTTTACAAAGCTTTGCTTTTACTCCAATGCGGTTTTTATGCACTGGCGCTGACTGGATATCTTCTGCGCGACAGGAATATTGCCATCAAAGGCTTTTTTGTTCCCTATTATTTCCTCGTGATGAACCTGTCGGTCTACGCAGGTCTCGCACGTTTTCTGCGCGGCAGGCAATCTGTTGTATGGGAAAAGTCAAAACGCGCAGCGATGTAGGCAATAGGTATTAGGACCTTGGGGCTTAGGCCTTGGGCGTTTGAGGAAATTTTAATCGATGAATATTTTCTATGGTTTAAAAACTCAGCCAGTAACCAGAATCAAGAATCCAGTCTTTTAATCGATCATCTCATAGCACGCGGCTATTTTTTGCCTATTTGCAGTTCTCGCATAAATTTGCCGCACTAACAGAATATATATGGGGCGCATTTTTGAAAAAAGGAAGCACAAGATGTTTGCGCGGTTTGACCGGATGGCAAAAGCATTCACACGTATTGGGAAAGATATCGCTATTGCGGTGAAGCTTGGCGGGCCCCATCCCGAGCACAATCCCAGACTCAGGATGGCCATTCAGAATGCCAAGGGCGCAAATATGCCCAAGGACCGCGTTGAAGCCGCCATCAAGCGTGCATCCTCGAAGGAGGAAAAGGACTTTCAGGAAGTGACCTATGAAGGCTACGGACCTCATGGCGTGCCGATCATGGTCGAATGTGCCACCGACAACCCTACCCGTACTGTTGCTAATATCCGGCTGCATTTTTCGAAGAACGGCGGCAGCATGGGGAATTCCGGCACCGTAGGATTTCTCTTTGAACGAAAAGGTGTCTTCAAATTCGACCCTTCCCGGATCAATCTGGACGAATTGGAGCTTGATCTGATAGATGCCGGCGCGGAAGACATCGAGCGGAATGACGAGGAGATCGTTATCTATACCAAATTCACCGAATTCGGCCATATGCAAAAATTCCTGGAATCCAGACATCTCGACGTCAAAAGTTCAGAACTGCAATATATTCCCACGACGACGAAAGAACTTCCCGAAGGCGAACAGGACGAAGTACTGAAGCTGATCGAGACGCTGGAAGGTGATGAAGACGTACAGCAGGTCTATCATAACCTTGCGTGATCGCCAATAATACTAATGTGAAAAAGTCATCGCCGTCGGCTGCAGCGTGAGGTTATTGGACACCATCCTGTTGTTGTATTGCTGAATGATAGCTTTGATGCGGGTTTCCATGTGCATCACCTGCGCCTTGTTCCCGGGTATTTTGACCAGGTTGTGTTTCAGCATCAGGTCGGTTTTGAAATTGTACAACGCCACGCTCCTTTTCCCGTCAAATTGCAGCAGGTAGTCGCCTTCATAAAACTGGAACACGTCATCTTTATAATTCCAGGCACATGGCGTCTTTTCATTGTTCAGTACATCGCGCCCAAAAGCAAGAAAATCCTTTTCATACCCCAGATAGCCGAGCACCGTCGGCATGATATCCGCCTGCTGAATAATTTCGGTATCCACACCACGCAAACTGTGATCGGGACGGTAAAAAATGATGGGCACGGAGAACAATCCTTTCGCGGTGCGGCTTTCATCAAACAAAACATTGGACGAGGTGTGATCAGCCGTGATCACGAACAGCGTGTTGGCATACCAGGGGTAGGTCGAAACTTCCTGGAAGTATTTTTTCAGTGCATGGTCGGTGTATTGGATGCAACGGAGGATGGGTTCCTTCCCGCCTTTGAATACACCTTCATACTCGCGGGGAATGCTGAACGGATGATGCGACGAAACGGAGAAGAACACGGATAAAAACGGCTCCTCGAAATCCCGTT
Source organism: Ohtaekwangia sp. (assembly GCA_035628815.1). Taxonomy (GTDB): domain Bacteria; phylum Bacteroidota; class Bacteroidia; order Cytophagales; family Cyclobacteriaceae; genus Ohtaekwangia. Next base: position 3,754 of record DASPJC010000007.1, read on the forward strand.
GCGTTTTAGCCGTGAAGTTCAGAAACTTCTCATCCCAAATACCCCACCATCCATCGTAATCCGCATCGTTGTCATATTCATCCATTCCGTAATACTCATCGATTCCGGCGATATTCATAAACGCTTCAAAGCCCATTGAGCCATTGGGCGCGCCGTGGAAAAAGGCTGTCCGGTAACCTTCCTGTTTCAGGAGGTTGCCCAGGCTGTTGATCCGGTTACCCGAATACGGTGACAACACATAGGGTAATCCCATGGACGGCAAACTCGCGACGATCGATGGCAGGGCGTCGATCGATTTCCGGCCGTTTGCAAATGAATACTCGAAGGTCTTGCTATGGGTTATCAGCGAATCGAGGAACGGCGTATATCCGGTATACGTACCGTTGTCCTTCCCGCGGTTATAAAAACCAAAGAACTCCTTCGAAAAACTTTCCAGCACGATCACGACAACATTAAGTTTTTTGAGCTTGCCGGTATCCGGGCGATGATGCACCGGCGAAAATGCCGTTTCCAGTGCCTGGGGTGTATCGTAATAATGAACACGTTTGATCCGAGTTTTTCCCAGTGTCCGGTACATGGCGAAGGGCGTGTTCAAGACCAGAGACACATCGCCCGGGTCCTTCACGTATTTGCCGGCGTCGCTGAGCGTAATCGGCCGCGTGCTGTGTAAAAAATTTCCCCGTATGCCGCCCACGACCAGGAATGCAATCAGGGGGAAGGCCAGGATTCCGCTGCCATAAAAAGCCAGCCTGTTCTTAACCATCGGTCCGGCTACACGCGTGCGGTTGTAAAGCCACACCATCAGCACCACGAGTGCGATCCAGAAGATCACGGCATACCAGTAGTCGATAAGAAACCTGAAAAACAGGCCGCCCAGGTTCGTTTCGTTTTCAAACTGTTGAAAGATGTCGGCGGTGGTCCGCCGAAGCGTGAACTTGAAATATATAAAGTCGCTGACGTTGGCCGCGAGTACCAGCCCGTTGGTAACATAGAATATCCACTTTACCACGGATTGATACGTGTCGTTAAACCGGACCGGGAGCGGAATACACATCAGCACGATGAACAACATGTTCGTGTACAGCAGTGCCGTCAGGTCGAAACGAATGCCACCCAGCAGGATATACAGGAACTTGGGGAGGCTCATCCCGGGAAAATAGCTGAGATTAAAGATGTAAAAGCCCAGCCGGCAAAGGGTAAACAACAGCATGGCGATCAAAAATCGCTGGGTCAACACCCAATAAATGTTGCCTTTTAGCTTCAGTCCGCTGAATAGCTGTAACGGGTTCCTCACCATACGCCTGTTTTAACCTGCGAATTAAGTAAAGATAACAGAATCTTAACATCGATGTCGCGGTTTTCCGGCGAGCACCGCGTAAGGTCTGTGTTTGATTCTCATATTAATGCTTATTTTGCTCACAATACCGAATTTGTCCCAGATGTGGCGCTTGTCCTTCCTTCTGATCCTTAGTGCCTTCGGGTACTGCGCACCGGCTCAAACCCGCACGGTCACGCTGGGCATTTTTACGGGCATCACGTCATCCCACACCTGGGACCAGGGCATCAGTAAGGACGCCCGGTACCGCGCGCGTTATGACATCAAGTTCGCGCCGGTCGGTATTAACTACGGTATTGACTACACCAACTTCGGGTTTGTCCTCAGCCCGGGACTTATCAACGTCGGCCAGCATTATTTTGTGGTGAACACTGCCGGGGGCCATGAGGGTTTACGCAAAATAGATCTTCAGTATATCCAGTTGCCTGTTGCGCTGAAATTTCACCTGATCGATATGTCGTTCCTGAAAGTGAGCGCGGTTGGCGGTATCAGCCCCGCCTATCTCATAAACGGCGAAGAGGTCGTCCAACACAACGCAACTAAACTGCGGTTCCCGCCGTCGCTGCTGCCGCTCGATGTGCCAGGCTATACAGAAGTTTACGACGGCGTCCTGGTGCCCGAAATGAACCGTTATGTGATATCGTCAAAAAACGATTTTCAGAGCATCCAGCTGTTTGTGCAGGCCGGCATCCGCTCCGACTGGGAACTGTCCGAAGAATGGAAGGTATCATTTGACTTTCGCGTTAATTACGGCGTCCTTGAACCCCGGAAAGCCGGCTACCTCCAGCGACTGGACGCATTCGAAACATTGTATGATGTGCCGGGAAGGCGCCGCGACCTTTTCGGACAGGTGAATATCGGACTCTCGCGTTATGTTGATATTGAAAAAACGGAGAAAGCGCGGAAAAGACAAATAAAAGGTACGCCGAAGCATGTTTCACCCAAAAAGTACCCCTGGCCCGGGCCACGCAAAAATCGCCCGAGGGGATAGTTTAATTCGTCGCTGATTGTTAAAGATGCTGAAGATCGATTCCCACACCCACATTATTCCCAAAAAACTGCCGAACTGGAGTGACAAATTTGGCTATGGCGATTTTATTTTTCTGCAGCATCACAAGAAGGGAACTGCGAAAATGATGCGGGGCAACCAGTTCTTCCGGGAGATCCGGGAAAATTCCTGGAATGCCGAATTGCGGATACGGGAATACGAAAACTACAATACGCAGGTACAGGTCGTGTGTACCATACCGGTAATGTTTTCGTACTGGGCCAAACCGTTGGATTGCCTTGACGTCTCCCGTTTTTTAAACGACCATATCGCGGAGCTGATTCATAAGTACCCGAAAAACTATTTAGGACTGGGAACCATCCCTATGCAGGATACGGATCTGGCAATTCAGGAGTTAGAGCGCTGCCGCGATATCGGTTTGCAGGGGATCCAGATCGGCTCCAACGTCAACGATCTGAATCTCAACGAGGAACGTTTCTTTCCTGTTTTTGAAAGCTGCGAGAAACTGGGCATGGCCCTACTGGTACATCCCTGGAACATGATGGGCCAGAAACACATGCAGCGCTACTGGTTGCCGTGGCTTGTCGGAATGCCCGCTGAGACGTCCCGCGCAATCTGTTCGATGATCTTTGGCGGGATATTTGAACGACTGCCTGCCTTACGGGTCAATTTCGCCCATGCGGGAGGAACGTTCTTATCGACCATAGGGCGTATCCAGCATGGTTTCGAATGCCGGCCTGACCTGGTGGCAATCGATAACCGTATTCCGCCGCGGAATTACATCGGAAAATTCTGGGTAGACAGTGTGACACATGACGCCGACATGCTCCATTATGTTTTGAAGATGGTCGGCTCAAGAAAAATTACGCTGGGCACCGATTATCCGTTCCCGCTGGGAGACCTCGAGATCGGAAAATTCATCGAGGATATGGATCTTCCTCCTGAAACGAAGGCTGATATTTTTCACGGCGCGGCACTGGACTGGTTGAACATTACAAAAGAAAGATTTAATAATTAGGATGCGTATGATGTCTATCTCACATCGGGTTTGCGGGATGAAAGTTAAAATGGCAGGGTGTATCCTGCTCGTACTACTGCCCTTAATGATTCGCGCCCAGCAGACGGATGAAAAGACACGTGTATCGGAGTACCGCGAACAACAGGAACAGCGTAAGCGGGCAGCGGTCATGCAACAGCTGGATTCCGGCGTTTATTATATGGACAACGGTATGTATACTGCTGCCGATGAAAAATTCCGGTACGTGCTCGACAATCTGAAGGGCGTTCCCTCCGATCTTACCTTCTACTTCGGAAAAAATTCATTTTTTCTGAAAAAAAACAAGCAAAGCATCGACTGGCTTAATAAGTACATACAGCTCAAGGGTACCGGCGGCAGATTCTATGAAGAGGCCATCGCCCTGAAGAAAAAAGGGGAAGCAGCCTTTCTCCAGGAAAAATCACAAGACGTCCGGAAAGCAGGCGAAGTGCTTTCCATCGATTATGATATCGACTGCGGCCCTACCGGTAAAGTAACGTGTCCCGTCTGCAAAGGCGATCACGTCGTCATAAAAAAAGGCGCCCTTGGCAATGCGTATAAAACGTGTCCATACTGTAACGAACACGGTATCCTCACCTGCGAAGAATACAACCAGTTGATCAGGGGTGAATTGAAAGCTAAAAATTAAGCAACAGTATTAGGCATTGGGCCTTAGGCGTTAGGCATTAGGCATTCAGTGGGTATTAGGCGTTAGGCATTAGGCATTAGGTTAGGTGAGTTCGTGGCTCGCAGCTTTTTCTTACTTTTGCATCTTGCGGTTCAGTTAAAGATTGTTATTCCCACTGGGGCCGCTTAAAAGTAACGATTAACCTGCAATTAATCAGCGCTTATGCCATTATACAACCGCCTCGACGGCCGTCTGCTCAAGGAGAAGATGAGGTCCGAACCCGTAAAACGGGTAACCATTTCTTTTTACAGATATCATCCCATCGACAACCCGGGCGAATTTCGTGACAACCTCTACACGGGAATGGATGAAGCCGGCGTCCTTGGCCGGATCTACGTCGCGCATGAAGGCATAAACGCCCAGGTTAGCGTGCCGGAAAAAAACATCGACGTGTTCAGAGGACTGCTGGACCAGGTCGACTGGTTGCGCGGCGTCCGCTTGAATATAGCCGTAGATGACAACGGGAAATCGTTCTTTAAACTGAAGATCCTTGTGCGCAAAAAGATCGTGGCAGATGGCCTTGATGATAACACCTTTGACATCGCCAACACCGGCGTGCATGTCGACGCCCAAACCTTTAACCAGCTTGCCGAGGATCCCAACACCATCGTGGTGGATATGCGCAACCACTATGAAAGCGAGGTCGGACACTTCAAGGGCGCCATCTGCCCCGATGTCGATACGTTCCGTGAAGAACTGCAAGTGGTAGAGAGTATCATGCAGGACAAGCGCGACAAGAACCTCCTGATGTATTGCACCGGCGGCATCCGTTGCGAGAAAGCCAGCGCCTGGATGAAGCACGTCGGTTTTAAAAATGTCTTTCAACTCGACGGCGGCATTATCCGGTATGCACGGCAGGTGAGAGAACAAGGCCTGGAGAATAAGTTCATCGGAAAGAACTTTGTCTTTGATGAGCGCCTTGGCGAGCGCATCACCCCGGATATCATTGCCGCCTGTCACCAGTGCGGCTCCCCTTGTGATGATCATACGAATTGTAAGAACGACGGCTGTCACCTGCTGTTCATCCAGTGTACGGTATGCGCCGAAAAATACCAGGGATGCTGCTCCGAAGCGTGCCGGGAAATTATATCGCTGCCAACCGAAGCGCAGAAAGAAATGCGGAAAGGTATCAACAAAGGCCGGCAGGTATTCAGGAAAGGGAGATCCGAAACGTTGAAATTCAGGTCAGAAAGACCTGATAAGGCTTCCTGACCGGCTGGTGGCACGTAATTTACCATCTAAATATTCTGCGTATGAGCAATAAGATCATCCGGATCGGCATTATCAACGTTTCCGACCGGGCGAGCCGGGGCATTTATGAGGATATTCCGGGAAAAGCGATTATTGAAACCCTTGGGGAATACATCAAAAGCCCCTGGGAACGTGAATACGCGGTGATCCCCGATGAGCAGCCAATCATTGAAAATACCATGATTACCATGGCTGATCACCAACATTGCTGTTTGATTATCACATCGGGAGGAACAGGTCCCGCGCGGCGGGATGTAACTCCGGAGGCTACTGAAGCGGTTTGCGACAAGATGTTGCCAGGCTTTGGCGAATTGATGCGGGCCAAAAGTCTTACATACGTACCTACGGCCATTCTTTCACGCCAGACCGCCGGGGTACGCAACCATACTTTAATCGTAAATTTACCAGGCAAGCCCAGGGCTATTCGCCAGTGCCTGGACGCGGTATTTCCGGCGATCCCGTATTGCATTGATCTGCTGGAAGGACCGTTTATCGAATGCAACGAGACAGTGATCAAGGCTTTTAGGCCGCAAACAGTATAATTGTAAGTTTATGGCACGCATAAAATACTACTACGACACCGAAACCTGTAAGTATGAACGGGTTAGAACAAAAACCAGCGATGTCGTCCTGAACGCCCTGGGGCTTTTTGCGCTGCTCCTGATTGTTGCATCCGGGATGCTGTATTTCTGGAAAGCCTATTTCCCTTCGCCGGAAGAGCTGGTTTTGCGCAACAAGCTGGTGGACCAGGAATACTACCTGACAGAACTGAACCGGCAGATTGTGTCGCTGCAGGAGACGCTCAAAGGCATTGAAACACGCGACGATAATATCTACAGGGTCGTGCTTGGCGCCGAGCCCATCGACAAATCGGTGCGCGATGCCGGTATCGGCGGAACGGACCGTTACGCGGATATCCGCGACAAAAAGCTGGTCAACGGTGACCTGGTCATTGAAATTTCCGAAAAGGTCGACTTGCTGAAACGCAAGCTGTACATCGAATCGAAATCACAGGACGAAGTTTCGAAGCTCGCTGAAAACAAGGAAAAACTTTTTGCCGCCATTCCTGCCATTCAGCCCATCTCCAACAAGCAACTGATGGCACTCGCTTCCGGGTTTGGAATGCGCACCCATCCCATCTATAAAGTAAAAAAACTGCACAGCGGCATTGACTTCGCCGCAGCCATTGGTACACCCATCTATGCAACCGCGGATGGTAAGGTGATAACCGTGGATGTGAAATTCAGCGGGTATGGTAAAATGGTTGTCATTGACCACGGTTTCGGATACCGGACACGCTATGCTCACATGCACGATTTTGCCGTACGTGAAGGACAAAACGTAAAACGCGGCGACCTGATCGGATATGTCGGCAATACAGGATTATCGACGGCGCCGCACCTGCATTATGAAGTGCTCATCAATGGCGACCACGTAGATCCGGTACATTATTTCTACAACGATCTTTCTCCGGCGGAATATGAAAAAGTACTGGAACTGGCTTCCATTGAAAATCAGTCACTCGGTATGTAACGAAATAATTAACAGGTTTAACCTGAGAGAACCCCGGCCGGATACGCCGGGGTTTTGTTTTTATAATTAACTTCGTTGTGCTGAACCCTCTGTCCTATGCTAAAACATCTATTTTACCCCTGCACGTTGTTGCTCCTCGTGTCGTGTATGAATGTTTGGGCACAAGGCTGCAGCGACGCCGGCTTTTGTACCATGGGCGCCATGAAGCCCGACCAGCCTTTCAACAAAAAGATAGCGCTTAAACTCCGGTCGATGGAAGTCAGCTTCTACCGGGGTACCACCACCTTGAGTCCGATTGTCTATGTCGCGACGGCCGACCTTAATTTCAGCCTGAACAGCAGGACATCCTTCCAGTTGAAACTGCCTTACCAGGCCGTGGAGGGCACCCTGGGAAAGACGTCCGGCATGGGTGATATCTCCCTCTGCTTCACCCGGAACATCTACAGCCATGAAAAATTCGATGTGCAGCTTTCAGTAGGCACAAAAATTCCGACAGGACGGTCTGATAAAGCTGTTGACGGACTTCCGTTGCCGATGTATTATCAGACCAGTCTTGGCACCTACGATTTTATCACGGGCGTATCCGTCATCACCCGAAAGTGGTTGTTTGCAACCGGCATACAGCATCCCTTTAATAAAAACAACAACCAGTTCTTATGGACCGAATGGCAGAACGGGCCAGAAAATATTGAGTATGTCAACCGCTACGACAATGCCCGCGAATTAAAACGCGGCACCGACGTCATGCTGCGTGTAGAAAGGAATTTCAGGTTTTCCCGACTGAATTTTTCCATTGGTCTCCTCCCTATCTTCAGGGTGACCAAAGATGAAATTGCTGATGCTACAGGGGAACGTTTTAAACCCGACGGCGCATCAGGGATGGCGTTGTCCGGGATCTTCACCACCGGTTACAATTTCAATGTACGATCTGGAATCAAACTTCTGCTCGGCCACAAGATCGTGCAACGCGATGAAAATGCCGACGGGCTTACACGCGAGTTTGTTTCATCCATAAGCTACTGTTACAGGTTCTGACATGAAACAACATCTCCTCCTCTTCCTCTTTCTTATCGCCCGCCTTGCCGGGGCACAGGATGTACAATCGCTTGATGTGCTTTTACTCGATGCCCGCTATGATGAAGTATTGAAGCTTTCCGATACCATGCTTGAAAAGACCAGCGACCCTGGCATGATGGCATCCCTGAAAAACAAAAAAGCCGAAGCGCTCATCAGGCTGGGGCAGCTTGATCAGGCGGCAACGATCCTCCAGGAAGCGGAAGAAAAAGCTGCCGAGTCCGGGTCGCTGTTTCAATCGGCCCTGACACAGTCCAATTATGGTTTGCTGCACCTTAACCTGGGACGGAACGACCTCGCCCTGGATGCACTCCATAGCGCGCGCGATTACTTTGAACAGTCCGGTAAAGCCGAATCACTCGAAGCCGCCCAGGCACTGGCTCACCTGGGAAACCTGTATCGCGCGACGGGGAAATATACGCAGGCCGAGGAACAGTTGAATCGTGCACTCTCCATCCGCCTGAAACTGCTGAAGCCGAACAGCGAATATGTCGCGGCATCCTACAACGACCTCGGCCTGATCTTCGGAATGACGAACCCCGATAAAGCGCTGGATTATTATGAAAAAGCGCTGGCGATTTATAAAGCGCTTCACCCGGGTGACCATCCCAAGATTGCTATCGCCAATACCAACGTCGGGTTTATTTATGCTTCACTTGAACTTTATGGCGATGCAGTCAATAATTTTGAGTCGGCGCTGAGGATCTGGGAAAAGGTCTATCATCAGCCGCATGCCAGCAAAGCGTTCGTGCTGTTTAATCTCGGTCAGACGTACATGAAAATGCAGGACCACAAGGCTGCGCGCGGTTATTATGACCGGGCGCTGGCCATGTACGGTGAGAGCTATGGAAAGAAGCATCCCGACATCGCGCGCGTCCTGAACGCAATCGGCGACCTGGATGTCGCGGAGCGAAAGTATGATACCGCCCTGGGCACCTACCAGCAGGCGCTATCGGCGAATGTGAGCCGTTTTAACGAAACGGCCCTCGCGGTCAACCCTGCATCAAAAGATTTTTACGACGGGAACGTGTTGTTGTTCACCCTGGTGTCAAAAGCCGAGGCGCTGGAGTCAAGGTATGTAAACAAAACATTGAAATTCCAGGATCTGACGCTGGCCCTTCAAACGCTCCAGGTCTGCGACACGCTCATTGACAAACTCCGGCAGCAGATCACCAACGAAAGTGACAAAATCACACTGGGCAATATCGCCAGCGAGGTATATGCCAATGGGGTTCGTATTGCGTATGAAACTGCGCAGGTTGCGCTGCGCAGGAAAGAATATCTGAGCTTGTCATTCTATTTTGCAGAGAAAAGTAAATCGGCTGTCCTGCTCGATGCGATCTCGGATGCCAATGCAAAATCATTTGCCGGTATTCCGAATGACCTGCTCGAAGAAGAAAACAATCTGAAATCCGCCATCGCTCAC
>DASPJC010000008.1:0-5671 GCA_035628815.1 Ohtaekwangia sp.
CATTATAGGCATGATAAGGCGATTCGGATTCATTTATAATTGCCCCTAATCCATGGCTGGTGGAGTCGCCATCCAGCACTTGTATCTCGTATCGGTTCTGCAGATATACGCCGCTGTTACCGCCCGGATTGGCGATCAGAAACTCGATGTGAAGACGGAAATCCCGGAATTCCTTTTTAGTGACGATATCGGCACTGCCATACTTGCCACCCGCGGCAGCAGGATCATTGCTGTTAAGCACGGTTCCGCCGTCAACGGGATCTTTAACAATTTCCCATTTGATGGGCAACGTGGCGGCTAACCGGGGACCTTTCCAATATGTCCAGTTTTCATCAAGCATTTTTCGCGTGCCGTCGAAAAGCAAAGCGGCTTTTTTCGGAGCCTTCATGCCCACGCCAGTCTGTCCGTAGACGGTTACGCCGGCGAAAATAAGGCTCATGAATAAACAGAGGACGTAGGCTTTTATTGATCTCATCGTGGATTGTTTAGGTATCCAATGTAAAGAATTCCCAGGCATAACAAGCAATCTTTACGTGTGCGGTGGATATTTGTGTTTGCAGTCCCAAGAGTGCAGCAAAAAAGATCGCGAGCTTCGGATCCAATTCCGTAAATTGTCGCCAGGGCTTGCCTGAATCGATTCCTCCCGTCGAAGCTGGAAACCGCAATAATCAATGAGAACCATCTAATTCATTTTCGGATGAGGCTGACGCTGTTAACGGTAGGGATATTCTTTAGCTTTTATGTGCTGAATGCACAAATAATCCATCATTGGGAAACTGCGGTTTACGACAGCTCCAGGTGGAGGTATTTTCCGGGTACCAGCGACCCGGGCACGGCATGGATGACGCCGGACTTCAACGATGATGCGTGGTCTGAAGGGAGAGGTAGTGTTGGCTATGGCGACAGCGATGATCGCACAACCATCAGTCCCGTGTTATCCGTTTTTTTAAGAAAGTCTTTCACCGTCCATGATATCAGCAAGATCGAACGGGCGGTATTGCATGTGGATTATGATGACGGCTTTATCGCCTACCTCAATGGTGTTGAGGTTGCGCGCGCCGACATGGGATCCGATGTCACAGTTCCGTATAATCAGCCCAGTGCGGCCCTTCACGAAGCGTTGTTTTATCAGGGCGGGCGGCCTGAGGCGTTCCTGCTGGAGAACGAAACCCTTGCCGGCCTTCTTTCAGACGGCATAAATGTTCTGGCCCTCCAGGTGCACAATGAAAATATCAGTTCGACGGATCTTACAGCCGCCGCTTTTTTTTCTTTCGAGATAAAAGATAACACAACAGAATATGGTACGCTTCCTGCCTGGTTTTCGGAGCCGGCCTCTTTTACTTCATCGAACCTCCCCATCATCAAGATCAATACGAACGGTCAGACGATCATGGACGAGCCAGATATCGTTGCGCATATGGATATCATCAACAATGGCGCAGGGAACCGGAATCACGTAACGGATCTTCCCAACGATTACAGTGGCAAGATCAGGATTGAAATCCGCGGCGAGTCATCACAAATGTTCCCGAAAAAATCATTCAGAGTTGAAACACAGGATGACCTCGGGGAAAACCTTAACGTGCCCTTGCTTGGAATGCCGGCCGAGAACGATTGGGTGTTATATGCGCCCTACACGGACAAAACGATGATGCGCAACGTACTGACCTATAAATTAGGGAACGATATGGGCCGGTATGCGCCGCGTACAAGATTCGCGGAAGTGGTCATTAACGGGAATTACCAGGGCGTGTATGTGCTCATCGAGAAGATTAAACGCGATCGAAACCGCGTGGATATTGCAACACTGAACCCCGACGATATTTCAGGAGACGATCTGACCGGCGGATATATTCTGCGGGTCGACAAGATCGATGGTAACGATTACCCTGCGTGGGCTTCGGTACCATCGCCGCAGCTTGCAGGTGAAAACATCATAAATTTCCAGTACAGTGATCCCGAAGGTGCCGAGCTGGTCGATGTCCAGCGAGCCTACATACGCAATTTTATTAAGGCGTTCGAGTCGTCACTGACATCTACGCAGTACAAGGAGGTAAACGGTTTTAAAAAACACATCGATATTCCGGCGTTCGTGGATTTTATGCTGGTGAATGAGATCGGGAAAAATGTTGATGGCTTTGTTTACAGCACCTACCTGTACAAGGAGAAAGACAGCAAAGGTGGAAAGTTATTCATGGGGCCGCTGTGGGATTTTAATCTTGCTTTTGGCAATGTCGACTATTGGCAGAACGCACAGGTTGCGCCGGGCTGGATGTGGAACGATCAATACCGGATGTACTGGTTCCGCCGGATGGTTACCGACCCTGCCTTTTCGCGTGCGCTGAAATGTCGATGGGAAACATTGCGATCCACCTGGATGACGGACGATTACTTTAGCCACACCGTTGACTCGATAGCAACTGTCCTCCAGGAAGCGCAGGAAAGAAATTATCAACAATGGCCGATTCTCGGCACTTACATCTGGCCCAATCAGTATATAGGGCTGACCTATCAGCACGAAGTCAGCTACCTCAAACAATGGATCAAAGCCCGGCTGCAATGGATGGATAACAATATGCCCGGCACCTGCGACGTGATCACAGGAACCGAAACAGATGCTTCAACCGATGTCATTATTTATCCCAACCCGGTCGTACAGGACTTCAGCATTGCCGGGGCAACCGGTTTGATTTCCTGGGAGATCGTAAATGCCCAGGGATTCTCCGTTCTCCGCGGAACCGACCGGCATGGAATCGATATGTCGATGCTATCGCCGGGGATCTACACGGTCATGATTACACACGGTAACAGCATTACCTATCGACGCTTCGTCAAACGTTGATCTACTGTGATTACGCTACCGTCTCCGGCGCTTCTTCATCTTCACGTTTCTTTGCGGTTTGTTCCATGCGCACTTCCTTGTGAAGGTAACGCTCGCGATAATTAGGGAAAATAGTAACAAGCGCCAGGGACGATATCAGCACAATGAGGATCAGCGCAAAAAGCCTGATCGCCTTCTTGATTTTTTTCATGATGGTAAATGAGCGATTCTGCCTGTCGCCGGACAGGCCTGAATAATTTGATAAGATGGTGGGATTAGCCCTGGGAAGGATGGCCGTCGTCCAACGTCCTGCGCGGCGTATAGGATACCGTGGCGGATACGGGACTTACGATAAACGGTATGGATCGACGGAAGTAACCCACGACCCGGAAGTTGTCAGCAAGTAATTTGATCAGCCACAGATGAACGTCACAATACGAAGCGTGGTCTGACCTCTGAAACGATCCGAACCAGACCCTGTATGCGCGCCGGGCGCTCCTGAGATGCACGTGGGCTGCCTCTGAATGCACCGGGATACTGACGGACGTAGCTGGAGCAACCTGTGGTGAAAAAGAAAGCAGCGTAAGCCAGAGGGCAGCGGCCGTCAACGCGAAGCGGTTCCTAAGTATATTGATGCGGTGAGCGGCCATGGCCTTTAAAGATAACAATTTTGCATGGGATCAAACCTCCGGCTTACGGTTCCCTGAATTTAGCGAGCAAATGATTTGTACGGATTAATACAGCGGTGTGCACGATTTCGGACACAGATGATGCCGAATACCGCGAAAAGATATTTTTTCAATAATGTCTGTTTCAGGCAAACTTTTTGTGTTTGCGAACGTCTTGGATGATAAACGCGATCGTATAACCCTGAACCTCTTCATGTATGCTGCTCAATCACATCAGATTCTCAACCCGTGTCTTCCTGAAGGATAAGTTTTTTTCCATCCTCAATATCCTTGGGCTCGCGCTTGGGATCGCTGTGGGCATCGTTTTACTGTTGATATTGCAACATGATCTTTCCTATGACCGGTATCACGTCAATCACCAGAACATATACCGCCTGGGCGGACATCTGACGGCGACGGGCGTTGAGTTCCGCGGCGCGCGTTCTGCCCGTGAGCTGGCCAGCATTCTCCAGGAGGAACTTCCCGAAGTGCAGGCCGTTGTTCGCGCCGAAAGCTGGGATCGTGTGATGGTAAAGCATGAAGGAAAAGACCAGCAAGCCAAAGCCTTCTACGAAGAGAATATCGTCCGAACCGATTCTACATTCTTCAGGATATTCACGCATGAATTTCTGTCGGGTGACCCCATGACGTGCCTGAACGGGGAACACCACGCCGTGATCACATTATCCATCGCGAAAAAATACTTCGGTGATGTGGATCCGGTAGGAGAAATGCTCCAGATCGACGGACGTGACTGGGATGTGACGGCCGTCATTGCTGATGTGCCTGAAAATACCCACCTTAAGTTTGACCTGCTCTTATCGGGGCTGGGCGAAAGATCATGGGTTATCGAAAACGGGCAACCTAAATCGGAGGCATTCTGGAACCCGGATGTCTATACCTACCTGCTCATGCCCGCCCAATACGACACGAGCGCATTTTACAGTAAGTTCGATGGGATCTACGCCAAGTTCTATAAGCCTTTCGGCGACCAGGTCGGCGGGAACTATGTCCCGATACTGGAGCCCCTCGCGTCCATACATTTCTATTCCCAGCTCGAAGGGGATGAACCGCATGGAAATCTGACCTATTTGTATGCCTTTGCCGGTATCGGCGTGTTCATCATCCTGCTGGCCTGTATCAATTATATGAACCTGTCCACGGCCAAGTCGGTTCGGCGCGCCGGTGAAATAGCGATGAAGAAAACCCTGGGGTCGGACAAGCGAACCCTTGTACTCGCCTTTCTCGGTGAATCCGTTCTGCTTTCCTTCGTATCGCTTTTGCTGGCCATAATCCTGGTACTGGTTGTGCTGAAGGCCACGTCATTCAATCAGCTTATTGAAAAGAATCTTTCGCTCGATTTTTTTAACAACCCTCTATTGCTGACCGGATCCCTGGGCATCGCCCTCACGATGGGCATCATCTCCGGCTTGTATCCCGCATTTTATTTGCCGGCGATCCCCACGATCAAAGCGTTGAAAGGTGCCTACAAAAACCGGAAATCTGCGCATGTTTTAAGGCGCGTGCTCATCACCGTGCAATTCGCCATATCCATCTTTGTGGTGCTGTGTACACTATTCATGCAGGACCAGGTTGATTACGTGCGCAACCGTGAGCTTGGGTTTGACCAGGATAACGTGCTCATTATGCCCATACAGGATACGTTAGTACAAAAACAGATCGGTACTATTAAGAGTGATTTTATAACCAATCCGCGCATTACCGGCGCGACAACGGCTTATAATGTCATGGGATTTAATGTCGGCGGCGGATCGGTGATGTGGGCCGAAGGTGAATCCGGTATGCAACAGCAATCCTTTTCACTGATGTTTGTCGGTGAGGATTATCTCAAGACCATGAACATACCGGTTATTAAAGGACGCGACTTTCTGGCCGGTCCCAACGCCGATGTTCAGGATGTATTCATCGCCAACGAAGCAGCGGCGGAACTCATGGGTTGGGGCGAAGATGCTGTCGGCAAACGGGTCAAATTCTTTCATGCCAAAACGGATGGCCACGTGATCGGTGTGGTGAAGGACTTTAACTTCACGTCCCTGCATAACCCGATAGAACCCCTGCTGATCATCAAAGCGTCAGAGGAAGGCGGATTCCTTCACCTGAAGGTCAGCGGTGATCATCTGCCGCAAACGATCAGTGATATTCAGGAGAAGTGGCAAAAGTA
>DASPJC010000009.1:0-3138 GCA_035628815.1 Ohtaekwangia sp.
GGTCTCCGCGATAGGTAAGGCATTCACGTTCATTGTCATAACATTCAGAATCAGTAAATAAATAAATATTCTCATCATTCTTTTAGGTTGAAGGGCTTATACCGTTAATCACTGATTTTTTGTTAAGGATTCCCGGCTAAAGCCTGCATGTCAAAACATTTAATAAATTGCGGGATGCCGTATCACCCTGTTACGATAAAAGACCTCGCAAAAAGGCTTAACATCTCTGTTTCCACGGTATCCCGGGCACTTCGAAACACTACCGACATCAATGCCGACACCAAACGCGCTGTGCTTGACCTGGCTAAAGAGCTTAACTATGAGCCCAATGTAATGGCGCAGGGATTAGTGAAAAGAAAAACAAAGATCATCGGCGTTATTGTTCCGGTCATCAATTCCAATTACTTCTCACAGGCGCTCAGCGGCATGACCGAAGTAGCCAGCGAATTCGATTACCACCTGATGTTCTGCCAAAGCAATGAAAATTCGGAGGAAGAGATCAAGTGCATCAAAAAACTGCTGGCCTGTCATGTAGACGGACTCCTGATATCGGTTTCCAAAGACACCAGCAACTCGTCGGAGCTCGAAAAGGTCAAGCAGATGGAGATCCCGATCGTTATGTTCGACCGCACGCTGCTCGATTTTCCCTGCAACAAGGTGGTGGTGGACGAATACGAAGGCGCTTTCCGGGCGGTGGAACACCTGATCAAAAAAGGCTGCAAACGGATTGCCCATGTTGCAGGGCCCGTGAACACCTCTGTTTCCGTGAACCGCATGAACGGTTACCTCGATGCCCTGTCCCGGTACGGACTGGAACAGGATAGCAACCTCATTTACCGTTGCGAGGCCTTTGAAGAGAACGCAATCGACGCCATCAAAAAGATCCTTCGCCAGAAACCCCTTCCCGATGGCATCTTTTTCATCAACGACCTTTCAGCCATTGCCGCCATCAAATACATGAAGAAGAAAGGCATTCGCATACCGGAAGATATCCGGATCGCCGGCTTTAACGATGATCCGGTCAGCGATATGATCGAACCTTCCCTCACTACCGTTATGCAACCGGGTTATGAAGTCGGCAAACTGGCCATGCGTATGGTGGTGGACGAGATCAGGATCCCCCGTAACGATTACCAGACAATAACATTAAGAACTCAGTTGATCATCCGGGAGTCCAGCAAAGGCCGGTAACCAGGATGATCTTTAATTTTTTTCGTTTATTTCTTGTTCTTCATTTCCAGCTCCAGCTTCACCGCCTGGTTATAGTCCACTACATAGTGCCACCAGTTGTTGAGCTTGCCGTCGGCCTTATTCAGTCCTTTGAAATGTGGAATGTGGCGCATCCACCAGGTCATATAGCCCAGGTGTGTGCATTTCCATTCCTTGCAATCCACGGTACGCCCATTTGTCTCTTTAACGGCCGGGTAGTATTTCCAGGAATCGGCATAAGTGTTCACCACGGTCTTGTTGATCCAGTCATAATCCTTTACGCCATTCGGCGGAAAATGGATGTTGCCGATATGCGCCTTTCCGGGCACTTTCATATCAATGCTGGTGAACAGCTCCCAGTTGTTCAAATCCTTTGCGGTATTATCCCATCTGCCATACACTTTCCGCATGATGGATTCAAACCGGTGACCATAGCTTTCCAGCGCCAGCGACATTTCGCGCTCGTAGTTCAATCCCATCACGGTGAGCAGGTCCTTGCAGGAAGTACCCTTCACAGGATTGGAGTTGAGCCAAAAGGCGCCCTCGCCGGCAAATGTGGACTCCCAGGTGCCGCCATAAGGGAAGGACCAGAGCCATACCTCTTGTATCTCGCCTTTATCGCGCATTTCACAAAAACCATAGTGATCGATAAAACTGTTATAGTCGAATTTTGTACCCTTTGAGCGAAAAGTTTCCCATTTAGGTTCCTGCAACAATTGAACAACACGGTCGAGGGTCAGCAATTCCTTTTCATCTTTCACACGCGTAAAGAACAGTGAATCGTCATACACTTTCACGATCTCATAACGAATGGCGCCGCCGCTCACCGCATTCAGCGTGTCGCGGTAGGCCTTCATCAGCTCACGCGGGTCATGCCATTGAAAAGTATAACCCGGCGTTTTGAATAATTCGTGCATGCGCTTATTGCCCATGGACCGTATTACAGGGTCCTGGATCACCACCGCCACTTTTACGGTAATGGGGTCCGCGGTGGGCAATACCTTTTGAGCACCTGCGCTACCGGCAATGGATGTCAGCATCATGATGAATATAACGGTAACGCGGGTGCGGAGAGAAAACTTCATGATTTTTTATTGTAATGGGTTTTAAAAAGTGCCGTCGAGGTGCGTGTAGGGAAACCTGGCAGCTATTACCCAGGTGCCGCTTTCGTTGAAAACAACTTTTGAACGCAGTCTGATATACCATCTCGAAGCGCCCCAGCTATCGTCTTTCCAGGGATCCAGGAACGGCCATTTACCTTCCGAATACACTTCCCTGTGCAGGGTGGCCGTGTCGAGCGTGCTAAAATCCATGGTGCCGCCTTTCAGGTAGCTCAGCAGGTCCTGCCTTGCCGGAAATGGCGTTACGGGAAATTCAACCACAGCGCCGTCCGGCGTATTTTGCCGGTTCACCGAATAGTCGAAATAGCTCTCTGTGCCGGTTGAATAGGTGGCATAGTCTTTCGAATCGAAAACATTGCCTTCCGCATCGAGGTATTGGATCACGACCTTTATGCCCGTCGATGGCTCATCGCTGATCTTATAAATGTCCACCAGCTCTTTACCGTTGCGCTCATAAATATTCTGGTGCCTGTCCAGCGCGTCTTCCGGAATATTGTCGTACAGCGTAAAGGTGGTTTGGCCCGCATCGTTTACCAACAGGATGGCGGTAGCGGCCTGGTAAAAGGTGTAAGGCCTTTTGTCGGAAGTCAGTTTCAATATTGCATAGTCCTTCACTATTTTCTCGCCTTTTGAGTTTTTCACTTTTACGTCTACATGGTATATATCGCCGGGACTCTGCAGGTTGCTGGTTGTTTCCAGGAATTGCAGCATGCCGTTCACCGGGTTGATATCCACAGCCGGCAATTGTTGCTCGGTAAGCTTGGCATTGATCAGCTCCAGCGTGGTGTCTGTTTTGTTGTTATACGGT
>DASPJC010000010.1:0-15804 GCA_035628815.1 Ohtaekwangia sp.
CATCGCCAGATCGAAAGATGGCTCCCATCCCCAGTCGATCCGTGCCGCAGAATCGTTGATGGACTTTGGCCATGAGTCGGCAATAGCCTGGCGGAAATCGGGATGATAAGTGATTTGAAAACCGGGGATATGTTTTTTGATCTCGGCTGCAATGTCATCGGGGCAAAAACTCATCGCCGAGATATTGTAACTGGATCGGACCTTTATCTTTTCAGCCGGGGCATCCATGAGTTCCAGCGTCGCTTTTACCGCATCATCCATATACATCATCGGCAGATAGGTATCAGGCTTAAGAAAACAGTCATATTTTTTTTCGCTTAACGCTTTAAAATAGATGTCGACCGCATAGTCTGTTGTGCCGCCACCGGGTTTTGTTTTATAGCCGATAAGCCCGGGGTAGCGCAAACTTCGCACGTCGAGTCCCCGGTTCCGGAAGTACCATTCACACCACCTTTCACCAGCCTGTTTACTGATGCCATAGATCGTTGTCGGATCCATAATCGTATCCTGCGGCGTTTTGATCTTCGGCGTCGTCGGCCCGAATGCGGCAATGGAACTGGGCCAGTATACTTTCGCGACTTTGAACGCGACGGCGCAATCCAGTACATGGATCAGCCCATCCATATTCAGCTGCCAGGCAAGCTTCGGATTTTTTTCGCCTGTTGCCGAAAGCACGGCGGCGAGGTGGTAGATCTGGGTAAAATCATTTTTTTGAATGAACGCCGAAACCTGTTGATGCTGCAGAACGTCGAGAATTTCGAAATTCCCGCTCGCCAGGATGCCTTGAGGGGCCTTTATGTCCGTTGCTATAACATTCTCTTTGCCGTGCACATCCCAAAGACCCTGCGTTAGTTCAGAGCCTAATTGGCCGCCCGCGCCGATAACCAGTATTCTTTCTTTTTTCATGTAAATGATGCCGGGCGAAATTACCAAAAATTACCATTTGCCTACCATGCGTTAGGAGACGTTTTCCATTAACTTAGCGCCGTGAATTTTGAATTGTATCTGTCTTCCAAAAAAATAGATTCCGAGGCCTTCCGTGCCGGGGAGCCGGTTCTTTGGAATTCCTGGCGCATAGACTTTGAGCAGATGCATCCCAATAGCTTTACGGTGCAAAAACTTAATCTGATCAATCCCATTCGTCGCCGGTTTCCTTTAAAGGAGGTAATTCCTGTTGAAGTAAAGGAAATCCAGGCGGAGGTTGTAGCGCCTGTCCAGGGGGATCAGACAGCAGCCTCCGTAACGCCTCCTGCATCCAAACCAGCGGTTCCCAGACCTGTGTTCAAACCGAAGCCGAAAACGCAATAGAGAGTATGTACACCAGATTAAAGCCTGTTTTAGAAAAAGAGCTGGATAATATCCGTAGCGCCGGACTTTTCAAAAAGGAGCGAATCATAACCACGCCACAGGGCGCCGCCATCAAAACGGACGATGGAAAATCCGTTATCAATTTCTGCGCGAACAACTACCTGGGGTTGTCTTCGCACCCGAAAGTTATTGCCGCCGCCAAACGCGCCCTCGACACCCATGGATACGGCTTGTCATCAGTTCGCTTTATTTGTGGAACACAGGATATTCACAAAGAACTTGAAAAAAAGATCTCGGAATTCCTCGGAACCGAAGATACGATATTATATGCCGCGGCTTTTGATGCCAATGGGGGTGTATTCGAACCCTTGTTCGGCGCCGGCGATGCGATCATTTCAGACGAGTTGAACCACGCCTCTATCATCGATGGCGTGCGGCTTTGTAAGGCGATGCGCTTCCGCTACAAACACAATGATATGGCGGACCTGAAAAAACAACTTGAGGACGCCACGGCTGCCGGCGCCAAACAGATCATAGTAGTTACAGACGGCGCTTTTTCCATGGACGGGACCATTGCGCAGCTCGACAAGATCTGCGACCTCGCCGATCAATACCAGGCGCTGGTAATGACTGACGAATCGCATGCTACCGGTTTTATTGGTAAAACAGGAAGAGGCGTACCGGAACATTGTGGTGTGACAACGCGTATTGACATCATAACCGGAACGCTGGGAAAAGCCCTGGGCGGTGCTTCCGGTGGATTTACTTCCGGTCGGAAAGAAATTATTGAAATGCTTCGGCAGCGCTCGCGACCATACCTTTTTTCGAATACGCTGGCACCTTCTATTACCGGCGCGTCCATCGAGGTCTTTAACATCTTATCACAGACCACCGATTTGCGCGATACGCTGGAGCAAAATACAGCATACTTCCGCCGTGAAATGACAACAGCAGGATTCGACATTAAGCCCGGGGTCCACCCGATCGTTCCGATAATGTTATACGAAGCACCGCTGGCGCAGCAGTTCGCAGAAAAACTGCTCGAAAAAGGAATTTACGTAATCGGATTTTTCTACCCTGTGGTAGCCAAAGGACAAGCCCGTATCCGGGTGCAGATCTCGGCGGCGCACCAGCGCGAACACCTTGATCTTGCCATTGCAGCATTTACCGAAGTGGGAAGAGAACTTAAAGTCCTGAAGTAGTACCGGCATTACTTGATGCCGAGTTCCTTTTTACGCTTCGCCACAATCTCACCCATTTTGGAGGTGTCTTTACTCAGCAAACCGAAGGCAGGATCGATGTTTCGTGAAGGAAAAAAGTAAATACTTCCTTTTTTTCCCTTGATCCGGAGTTTGTATAAATTAAGAAACGGTACGATCTGCAGCGATTTAACTTCCGGCCAGTTAAACCGGATGTTGCGCTGCCCTTCAAATACCACGATCTTGTTTTTGCCGACCGCGACGCGCCGTATTTTGTCGCTGATGATTGAAAATATGAACAGGAAGATCAGCCCCAGCGTAAAGAAAATCAAAGCAGCAAAGAAATTTTTGGGTCCAAATGGCTGACCGAAAAGTAACACACCACCGGCAGTCCATTGAATGAAGGCAAAAGCCAGGAAAAAATACTTCGCAAAATAAAATTTAACGGGACTCGCTTCTATCATCTTTACTAACCAAAGTTTAAAAAATGCTTCAACTAAGTTACGTTTATTTTTATAAAAAAGTTTCGTCTGCCTTTTTTTTCACGGCGATTCAAACGTAACGGGGAAGTCGTGACCGCGGCTGAAAGTATAGGGATACTGCGGCCGGCCTTTTAATTTGCGGGTCATTTCCGGAACCTGGTCGTCGATGTAAGACTTCAGCTCATAGATGGTCACCTTACCGTCTTTCGGCGCACCATCAGCCTCCCCCTGCAGTGCCTGTATCAAAATATAGGTAAAAAGTCCATGCCCCAGTTCCGCAAACTCCGTCGCGAACTGCTCACTGCCGGCAGAAGCCATGACATGGATTCCGGCGCTTCGCGATAATTGCGCAATCGCCTTCTCTTCACTGGCTCCCCGCGTGGCCAGCAGCTCCACCGACCCACCCGACTGGCAGGCATCCATAATGATCAGCTGTTTCAACGCTTTGATATTTTTTAATTTTTCCTGAAGCAACGCCGCTTCGATGGCTTCTTTTTGCAGTGATGACTGGTCATAGAGGCGCAGGCTCTCCGTTGGAATGAAATAAAACTTATCATCGACCATGCTGCCATGGCCGGCGTAATAAAGGATGAAAACATCTTCCTGGCTGATCTTTGCGCCCAGTGCGTCCAGCTGTGCTAAAATGTTTTGTCGCGTTGCCTCCTTGTCGTAAAGCGCATGAAGCTCGATGGTTTTGAAAAGCTGTTGACTTTTTTTGCCGATCAGGTCGGTGAACGACAGCGCATCCGGTTTGGCATAGTTGAGGTTCAAGCGCTCATTCTTATACTCGTTAATGCCCACGGCAAGAATATAACACGTGCTGCTTTTGGATGCATGGTCGGAAAAAAGCTCCGCCGTACTCGGATCTGACTCTACATTTTCCTTATTGCTGGCTACGGCGGTAAAGGTATTGGCGCCGCCAATGAGATCGACGACCTGTTTGTACGTTATCGATTGACCTTTCGCTGAAGGATATTGAAGGAGTGCCCGATCGAGCAAGATGCTTTTGCCATTGTGCAGCACCCGGAGGTTTGTCGTGCCGGCGCCATTTTCCGTCAGGCGGACAAAGAGTTCAGCTTTGCCGGCAACGGAAGGCACGAGCGCAATTTTCACACCTGGCGGTGGCGAGCTTCTGATCTTTCCCTGGATGTTTTTGCGATCGTTATCGACACCACGATTCTGAAATATTTTGGGCAGCAACTCCGGCCGGTAAAATTCCTGAAAGAACTGATCGACCGAATAGGTCTGAAGCCCGCTGACGAAGTGGATAAATTTCCGGGCATTGTCTGTCCCGTGAAAATATCCGTCCGGGTTCTTAACCATCCAGTCGCTCTCCCCCAGGTGAATGTGTTCGAAAAATTCCTTGCCGCCCGACAGGTCCCAGAATTTCGTCACGCCATCGACCGCATGGCTGATGAGCATCTTGCCATCAGGACTGAAAAGCAGCGACGTCACTTCTGCATTGTGGCCTTCGAAAACTTTTACGATAGCTCCCGTTGCTGTGTCCCACACCCGGATGACCCGGTCCGCTCCGGCACTGTAAACGGTTTTTTCATCCGCGCTGTAAATGGCGATGTGTACAGCGCCTTTATGACCTTTGAATTTTCTGGACATTAACCCCGTGCCCACATCCCACAAACGAATTGTCCCGTCGACGCTGGCGCTCAGCAGGGTTTTTTGATCACGGCTTAAGCGGATAGATGAAATTATGTTTGTGTGCCCTATAAAATTCCGAACCGCGGTTTTGGTGTCGATCTCCCAAAGTTGCAGCGAATTATCAAGCCTTGCGGAAAACAGGTAGAGGTCGCTGGGATGATAAAGAATATTATAGGCGGAGTTGTTTTCGAATTCGAAATAGGTAAGCAATGTGCCGGCCTGAAGGTCGTGGATTTTCATCGTGGCGTCCCAGCTGCAAGAGGCAACCTTTGTCTCGTCTCCGCTGAATTGGATATCAAAGATCGGCTCGCGATAGCTCTGGATTACCTGAAGCGAATCTCCTGTCGCCACATCCCACAGCACGATCTTACCGTCGCCGCCACCGGTGAGCATGCGCTTGCCATCCCGCGAGAGGTCGTAGCACAGGACCGCTTTTTTGTGACCGACGTATTCCATGACGGATTTCCCGTTGGCCACTTCCCACCGCTTTACCTTTGTTCCGAATTTTCCCTTGATCAGTGTCTTCCCGTCGCGGCTGATCAGCAGTGAATTCTTAAAGCGCACATAGCGCGCGATCGCCGACTGCCAGTAAAAGTTGGGATCGTAGTTTAGTCCGCCCTGGTCACGCTGATTCAAAAATCCTGTAAGCGTATGTGTTTTCCTGTGGTGCTGAAAATCCCAGACGAAAGCGGTGTTATTATCCGACGTAACCACGACGCCCTTTCCGTCGGCTGTAAACACAATTTCATGGAACTCACCTTTTTCATCGGCCTGCAGTTCACTCAGCGTTTTGCCCGTAGCCTCGTCCCAGACGATGAGATCTTTTTCGGTTGACCGGGCAATTCGTTTTCCGTCGCTGCTTACGGCGAAGCCGGTAAGATCATCCGGACTCTTTTCATATTCATGCACCATTTTAAAGGTAGAGAGTTCGAATTTCCGGATGGGACCATGATGGGAAGCGAGGTATAACGATTTGCTGTCAGGCGCAAAGGCTACACGGGTTCCGCAACCACCGCACGATCCCTCTTCGAATTCAAATTTTTTAGCATGTTTCCAGTCGCGGGTCTGATATAAGTCCACCACGCGGTTATCCTGCCCGAAAGCAATCCATTTGCTATCGGCGCTGAACGCCACGTCAACACCACTCCCGAGTCCTTTATCGGCGTCGACGCGGATCTTTACAACGGGCTTCCGCGTCTTGAAATCATAGATGACGGCCGAATCTCCATAACCACTATTGCCATAGCCCGCTTGCACGAGATACTTCATGGCGGGATCTACCGCGACGCCGGTAATAAAATCAGTAGTGGTAAAGGTATACACTTCTTTTCCGGTCGTAACTTCCCAGATGCGGATAGACTTATCGTTGCTGCCGGTGACAAGATATTTGCCGTCTGGTGTGAACACAACGCCCGTCACAGACGCTTCATGCCCCAGGAAACTGCGGACTTCACGCCCGGTCTGGACTTCCCACAGCTTGGCGGATTTGTCTTTACTGGCAGTCGCGATAAAATTGCTGTCCGGGCTCACGGCTACCGAAACGACGGCAAGTTCGTGTCCTTTCTGGATGATGGTTTCGAGGGGCGCGTTTTGAGAAAAGAGGCTATGTGCCGAGAAGATCAGGCAGCAGAGGAGGAGGCGTTTCATGGAATAAAAATACGCGCTCTGTCGTTAGCCTGGAAATTTATGGCTCAAGAATAGCATCCTGCGCGACCTCTTCCCAGCTGGCAGGCTCGTCATTGTGAAGGTATTGGAGTATTTTCAGTTCGACCTGCTTCATCTTGAGGGCGCGCAGATATTTGCCGTTTCTCGCCAGGATCAACCTTCCGGTCTCTTCCGATACGGCCAGGACCAGCGTATCGGTGTTCTCTGACATGCCAACCGCCGCGCGGTGACGTAAGCCAAAGGCCGGGGGAAGGTGATCGTTCTCGCTGACCGGTAATACACACCGGGCAGCTTTGATCCGCCCTTTATAAATGATCACGGCGCCATCGTGGAGGGGAGAGTGTTTATTGAAAATAGAGAGCAGAAGGCGTTTGTTTAACTCGGCGTTAATGGGGTCGCCGGTCTCGGCATAAAATTTCATCTCGGAATCGCGCGAGAACACCATAAGGGCTCCCGTTTTGGTAGCCTTGAGCGATTTAACAGCTTCGATGACCTGTTGAATATCGAAATCATCCTGGTACTCGTGCCGCCAGTTGGCAATGGTCTTGAAAATGTTCTCCCGGAATTCCGTCCCACGTCCTATAACCAACAGAAATTTCCGGATCTCCGGTTGAAAAAGGATGATCATCGCCAGTACACCCACGCCCATGAACTGACCCAGGATGGTAGCCAGCAGTTCCATTTGAGCGGCGCGAACGATCAGGTAAACAAGGTACAACGCCAGGATGCCCAGGAAGATGTTCATGGCTATACTGCCCCGGATCAGTTTGTAGATCTGGTAAAGCAGCACGCTGACCAATCCGATATCGATGAAGTCGACCCAGCTTACTTCCAGAAATCCTATTTTGAAAAGCAACACCATGCATTACAAATGTATCAAATTGGTTTTATGGCTAAAGCAGTAAAACGGCAAATGATCGAATTAACGCGTGTTTTCTGTTGCCGTTAGTTCCTGCATTAGCCCGATGACCTGGCACGCTTCTTTCACATCGTGCACGCGAAGAATATCAGCGCCCTTCAGTAGCGCGACGGCGTGCAGCGCAGACGTTCCATTCAACGCCTCCTCGGGACTGATTGACAGTGTGCGCCATATCATCGATTTTCTGGATAAACCTGCCAGCAGCGGTTTGTTCAGGATTCTGAAGTAGTCAAAGTTCCGCAGTAACTCGAAATTTTGCTGCACGGTCTTCGCGAAGCCAAAACCTGGGTCAATGATCACATCGGCCACACCCAGCTGTTCGATCTGGAAAATTTTCTGATGGAAGTAGTCCGTGATATCTTTTACAAGATTGTCGTAAGCAGTAAACTGCATCATGGTCTGCGGTGTTCCGCGCATGTGCATCAGGATATAGGGTACTTTCAGGCTGGCGGCAGTTTGAAACATCAGCGGATCCAGTGACCCTCCGGACACATCGTTGATGAGCCCGGCGCCCTCCTGCACGGCGGCAGCAGCCACGGCGCTGCGGAAGGTATCGATGGAGATAAGTGTGTCCGGAAAGTTTTTTGAAATGAGGCGGATCGCCTGCACCACACGGGACAATTCTTCTTGGACGGATATTTCAGGCGCACCAGGCCGTGTGGAGTGTCCACCCACATCAATAAACATGGCGCCATCACGGATCATTTTTTCGGCATTCTTCAGGATTTCAGTATCCGTGTTGAACCGGCTTCCGCCATAAAAGCTGTCGGGGGTAACATTCATGATGCCCATCACCCGCGGCCGGCCGAGGTCTACCAGCCTTCCATGTACATTCAATGTTTTGTTTGTTGAAAATAACTTACTTTCGGCGGCGGATTTCATAAAATGGATGAATGGAATTCCGGTCAAATTAACAAGTTTGCGCGTTAAACTTTATAAACCTTGGTAGAAAGAACAACACGTGAATACCAGTCGGTGATTGCAACCTGTAAGTCACTTTTCGAAAAGAAAACCCGCGATTATGGAACAGCCTGGCGCATCCTGCGATTGCCATCCATTACCGACCAGATTTTCATCAAAGCACAACGCATCCGCAGTATCCAGGAAAAGGGTGCTCAAAAGGTTGACGACCCGGTCAGGGATGAGTTTATTGGTATCATCAACTATTGCATTATAGCCCTTATCCAGTCGAAACTTGAGCATGGTACAGCTACGCTGGAAATGAGCTTTGAGGAGCTTGAGCCCTTGTACGACCAGACTATAACCGAAACTCTTCAGTTGCTCGAACAAAAAAATCACGACTACGGCGAAGCGTGGCGCGATATGCGGGTAACGTCCATCACCGATATCATTTTAATGAAACTTCTGCGGGTGAAACAGATCGAAGACAATCAGGGGAAAACACTGGTGAGCGAAGGCGTAAAAGCCAACTATCAGGATATGATCAATTATGCCGTTTTTGCCCTGATCAAACTTAATGCTTAACAAACCGCAACAACATAGCTGTCTTTAATACCGTTGAAAAATTCAGGTACATGAAAAAAATCTTAGATCAATTCAGCAGGTTCCTGGTCGGTGGACTTTTTATTTTCTCAGGACTGATCAAACTCAACGATCCCGTTGGTACGGAGATCAAGATGGAGGAATACTTTGAGGTCTTTGCTGTCGACTTCGGTTCTTTCTTTTTATTCTTTAAACCCTTTGCGCTGGAAATTGGTCTGATCCTTATTGTGCTTGAAGTCGTGCTCGGCGTAGCGGTTTTGCTGTACTATCGCATGAGCATAACAACAACGATCATGCTGCTGCTCATTATTTTTTTCACGTTCCTGACAGGGTATTCAGCCATTACCAACGCTGTCACAGATTGTGGTTGCTTCGGCGATGCGATCAAACTTACACCGTGGGAGTCGTTCTTCAAGGACATTATCCTGACCGTATTTGTATTGCACCTGTTCTGGTACCGCAAGCAGTATCGCCCCGTACTCTACAGCCGTGAAGGACATGGCGTTATAGCCGGCGTGACAATCATTTCGCTGGCGCTGGGAATATACGCCATACGCCATCTGCCGTTCATAGACTTCCGTGCATACCGTATTGGCAATCACATCCCGTCGCAGATGAAACCTGAAATGCAGGCGCAGTATGAATATACTTTCAGGCGAAAAGACACAGGGGAGGAAATCACATCGGAAAAATACCTGACCGATACGCTGGTGTATCAATATGTCGGGATACATCAGACCAATGAAGGTGATTCTCGTACCAAGGCAAAGATCACGGATTACGCGGTCTTCAATACCGAGAATGAAGATGTAACGCAAAGCACCTTTGAGGGTGCAAAGCTTCTGTTCATCATTCAGGATGCCAACGCCGCTAACACGAAGAACATGCACCGCATACGCCAGCTGGTAAAAGATCTTGACGGAAAAGCGGAGATGATGGTCCTGACTTCTTCCAGTGGTGCAACCTTTGAAGCGTTTCGCCACGAGCAGCAACTTCCGGTGCCGTATTTTTTCGCGGATGCGACGGTATTAAAAACCATGGTCCGGTCAAACCCCGGCATAACGCTCTGGGTGGACGGAACGGTGAAAGGCATGTGGCATCATCATGATACGCCTGAGGCGGCTGAAGTGCTGCGTTTGATCCCGTGAGAACCGATATGAAAATATACCTCATTGGCATGCCAGGCTCCGGCAAGAGTACGCTGGGACGATTGCTGGCAGCGGAGTTGTCGCTGCCATTCGAGGATCTCGATGCGACCATAGAAGCCCGCGAAAGGCGAACGATCCCGGAGATCTTTGCTGAAAAAGGCGAGGATTATTTCCGGTTGCTGGAATCGCAATGTCTTCAGGAATTCGCTGCGTCAGCGAATCATTTCGTCATGTCGACCGGTGGCGGAACGCCTTGTTTCTACAATGGTATGGATATCATCAACGATTCAGGTATAAGTGTTTTCCTGGATGTTCCCCTTACTGAAATTTCAGCGCGCATATCGCAGGAAATGCACAGGCCGCTGTTACAGGTGGAAGACGGCGATAAACAGGAAGCAAGGTTGCAAGCGCTATACGATGCCCGGCTTGAGTGTTATCGCCGCGCGACGGTCATCGTAAAAAATCCCACGCCTGAAAAAGTATTGGAGGCACTGCGTCTCAGAAGGTGACACCGACAGTAAGCACGATATTGGTATTCTTGAATTTCTGCAGGGCCAACGGGACAGGCAGATCCGATGCGGTGTAGGGTGTTCGACGCCCTTCCGTTTTGCTGGAGATCACAGCCAGATCGGTGTAAAACTTTTTAAGCCTCACGCCAACGCCACCACTGAGCGACTGGATCTTCCGGTCAACGCCTTGTTTATTGAGATAAGGATCCGCCATGAGGTTATAACCGGCCCGCACTCTGTAAATGTTGTAACGGAATTCAGCACCGACCCGGTAATTCACTACCGATCCGAAGGTTGACTTGATGTCTGCATTGTCGACGTTGTAGGAGATGTCGGGAATATCCGATTTATATTTTGCCTTGCTGTAATTAACCAACTCTGCATCCGCTGTTATGAAACCGTATTTCGAAAGGAATGTAGCACCGACATTGAACCGGAGAGGCGTGGTAAAGTTGTATTCTGATAGTAAAGGCTGATCGAAGCGCTCGAAGGCATCCTCCTCATCGTTCCAATCGCTCTCCATACTCGCGTCGTAATTATCAGTGATCTGATAAAATGTAGGGGTCACAAACGATGCCCCGATCTGCAGGAAGTCGACCGGGCGATAGATCAATCCCAGCGTAAAGTTGGCGCCCGTTCCCTGGATATCAAGGCTTTCGTTCATACGGAAAGAGGCAACCGGATCGTAGGAGGGGTCCGAACTGAAATCGAAGTCCGACTCCTCATAAGATTGCGTCAGTTTGTATCGCAGTGTCGTGATGCCGAGGGTTGCACCGGCGAAAAATTTATCTGAAAAATTAGCACCATAGGCTATCGACCATTGGTACTGCGCGCCCTTTCGTTGAATCGTTTCCTGCTGGTTGACCGTCCTGATCTCGTCCGGGAAATCCGGGTCCTTATTCAGGACTGACCCATAATAGAAATCACCGCCGTCTTCGATCGGGTCCAGCAGGTAATTATTATACGCGAGGGCAGTAAGGCTGTAGAATTCCCGGCCGCCGACCAGTAACTCATCCGGGTCGTCGGGTGCGCGGAAATTTGCATCTTCGATAAAATAATCGATGATGGAACTTTCACTGTTCGACCCGCGATAGGAATACTCCTGGTTGATGTCATTGATCCGCGTAAGGCTGACAGCGAAACTGCCGCCGAGGAAACCGCTTTCCTTTCCCGCGTTCGGGTAATGAAGTACGAGGCTTAACCCAGGTACGTTGAATTTGGAGAAACTATCTCCCGACTTTGTGCCGAGGTAGCTAACGTCAGAAGAATAACTGGTGTTCGCCAGGCTAAGTGTTACTTCCGAGCGGTTGAACATACCCAGCCCGGCAGGGTTGGAAAGTGCGGAACTGTAGTCGCCTCCAATGGCAGTCTGGGCACCGCCAAGTGCCTGAATCCTCGCGCTTCCTGCTGCCTTGGTCCGGCTAAACAACAGCGCGTTATTCAAAAAACTTTGGCTGATGGCGTGATGCCCGAAAAACAATAGTAGTCCAGTCGAGAGGAAAATTCTCAGCCATTTAGTCGATGCCATAAGAAAATCTTAGTTGCCTCTGCTTCTTGATCTTGAACCTGAAGAGGATCCGGAACTACTGCCGCTGCTGCGCGATGCTCCCGAAGAAGAACCGCTGCTTCGCGAAGGCGAGTATGTGGAGCCTGAGCTGCTGCGGCTGCCACTGCGATCCCATCCGGAAGAATTACTGTTGCTGTTGCCGTCGTTGTAGAACGTCCGCGTTCTTCCGCTGCTTGAATTCGATTCGCTGCCTGAAGGCTGCTGCGTTACGCGTCTCCATGACCTGTTGTAATATTCGTCGGAAGAATTATTCGATCGTGAAGGCGTCGTTGTGGTAGCAGAACGGCCTGTTGTGCTGGTGTTGCTACGGCTTCCATAACTGTTGGATCCTGAATAGTTGTTCCGGCTCGGCGCCGCATACGTGTTCGTGTTCCGGCTGTCCGTACTTCTCGAATTCCGTTTGCCATACGCCGGGTAGCGGCCTTCACCATTGTTCACAATGATAACCGGGTAACCATACCCGTATCCGTATCCATAACCGTAGTACGATGCCCATCCGTAAGGACGGTTCCAATAATCGTAGTATCCTCCGCGGCCATAGTTGTTCCATCCGCTGCCCCAGCCGTAGCTGAATGACATGGACCAGCCACTGTTGTTCCAGTACGGATCATACCAGGGATTGTAAAACGGGTCGCTGTATCCATAGTAAGGACTCCAGCGGTTCATCGCAGGGTTGTGAAACCGGGTATTGTTATACCACGGGTCGTTGTACCAGGAACCATAGCTGTTGTTGAAATTACTAAAGTTGCTGGCAGTCTGATATTGGTAATCGTTGATAAAATAATCAGCGTTGTCTTCCTGGGCGACGGCTGCGTTCGAACGCGCCGCATATTCAGGATTTACATTGCGTGACGAATAGCTATCAGTGGGATTTACAAACGCTTCCTCGGCATTATCTTTCTCACGGGCTGACCGGCGGGCGCTGCTCAAAACCGGCTCATCCTTCTCCGGCTGTGCTCTCAACCGGGCGCGATCCTTTGACGTGAAATACATATCATCGTTCTCAACGTTCTGCGCTACTGCTGACGCGCTGAAGAGTGCGATGGACAAACCCAATACAATCCGCCTGGTATTCATAATATGTCGTTTTAAGTCCATAACCTGTAAACGGTAAAACTTTTTTAAAAGTGCTGATAAAGCTACAAAATTTGGAGGGAATTCTTCCCGTAAAATTATATTTGCCGTTCGATCTGATAAATCACAATAATTATACCAGCATGGGTAAAGACATACCGAGCCGAAGTGAAGATTATTCCTTATGGTACAATGAGCTAGTCAAGAAGGCGGACCTGGCCGAGCACTCTGACGTCCGTGGCTGCATGGTCATCAAGCCGTATGGCTACAGCATCTGGGAAAAAATGCAGCAGGCCCTTGACAAGATGTTCAAGGATACCGGCCATATGAATGCCTATTTCCCTCTTTTTGTCCCGAAAAGCTTGTTTGAAGCCGAGGAAAAGAATGCTGAGGGGTTTGCCAAGGAATGCGCGATCGTGACCCATTACAGGTTGAAAAGCGATCCCCAGCATCCCGGCAAACTGATGGTTGATCCCGATGCTCAGCTGGAGGAGGAACTGGTGGTGAGGCCGACCAGCGAAGCCATCATCTGGAGTACCTATAAAAAATGGGTGCAGTCTTACCGCGATCTGCCCATCCTGGTCAACCAGTGGGCGAATGTTGTCCGTTGGGAGATGCGCACGCGCCTTTTTCTGAGAACCGCTGAATTTCTGTGGCAGGAAGGACATACAGCACATGCCACTGCCGACGAAGCGGTGCGTGAAACGGTGCAGATGCTGGATGTCTATGCCGACTTCGCTGAAAGCTTTATGGCCGTGCCGGTTATCAAAGGCCGCAAATCGGAAGGCGAAAAGTTCCCCGGTGCCATCGATACATATTGCATTGAGGCTATGATGCAGGACGGAAAGGCACTACAGGCCGGAACGTCGCACTTCCTGGGACAGAATTTTGCGAAAGCGTTCGATGTGCAGTTTACCAACAAGGAAGGCAAACTGGATTACGTATGGGGAACCTCATGGGGTGTGAGCACGCGGCTGGTGGGTGCACTGATCATGGCGCATTCCGATGACGATGGACTTGTTCTGCCACCCAAGCTGGCGCCAATCCATGTGGTAATCGTTCCGATCTTCAAACATGCCGACGAACTGGCGAAGATTTCTGAAAAAGCCCAGGAAATTGCGGCCGCACTGAAAAAGCTTGGGTTTACTGTGAAGTTTGACGACCGCGATACCCATAAGCCGGGCTTTAAATTCGCCGAGTGGGAGTTGAAAGGCGTACCCCTGCGGTTGGCGATCGGACCCCGTGATATGGAGAACGGAACGGTAGAAGTGGCAAGAAGGGATACAAAAGAGAAACAGGTCGTGAAAATGGACGAGATCGTCTCAAAGGTTCCTGTCCTGCTTGACGACATTCAAGACAGTATTTACAAGAAAGCACTTGAATTCCGGACGCGCCTGACAACCCGGGTAGACACTTACGACGATTTCAAGCGCGTGCTCGATGAAAAGACAGGGTTTATTCTCGCGCATTGGGATGGTACACCGGAAACCGAAGCTGCCATCAAAGAAGAGACAAAAGCCACCATCCGGTGTATTCCCCTCGATGCACCCGCGGAGGCTGGCAAGTGCATTTATTCAGGCAAACCTTCAGACAGGCGCGTATTGTTTGCGCGTGCTTATTAACGCCGCCGGGTTGCTGGTTGCCGGTTAGTGCCCGAGCGGATAGATTTCTATTTGGACCCACCAATGCCGTGAGGGTTCTCTTCGGAACATCGTCGTATCGGTTTTATACGCATTAAAAAAACATTATAAAAAGGAAGATAGCTTCCCATAGGCCGCCATTCGGCAGGATGCAGCTATCTTTTGCGATGGGGACAGACGGGAGGAGCGCCAGGCTTCTTTAATATTGGAAAATAATTCGCATTTTAGCATCCCCCTTACGGAACCTTATGTTAATGTGGATTATTATTCTTGCGCTTCTCGCGATCGGACTTTCCCTTATCATCGTTGAACTGGTATTTATTCCCGGAACGACGATCGTGGGTTTGCTGGGGCTGGCATTTACGATTGTCGGGATCGTCATTAGTTATGACCACTTCGGACGTGAAACCGGACTTTATATTTTGATCGGTACCGCGGCCATGACCGCTGTTGCCCTGGTTTACAGTTTTCGAAGCGGGGCCTGGACAAAATTCTCCCTCAAGACAGCGATCAACAGCAAGGTAAATGAAGGTATGACTGGCGCTCTCCAGGCAGGCGATGAAGGTGTTACCGTCTCCACGCTCCGTCCCATTGGAAAAGCTTTGTTCAACGATCAGACCTTTGAAGTGAAAACTTCGGGAAATTATGTCGAACAAGGTCAAAGGGTAAGGATCACCCATATCGACGTCTCTCAAATTATCGTAGAACCCCTTAATTAATATATATGGATGCTGCTTATTTACTTATCGTCATTTTCGGCTCGATAATCCTGTTTTTTATCTTTCTGTACTTTGTACCGGTTAACCTCTGGATCACAGCCCTTTTCTCCGGCGTGAAAGTCGGCTTGTTCGAGCTGGTGTTTATGCGGATCAGGAAGGTTCCGCCGCGGATCGTGGTTGATTCTTTGATCACGGCTACAAAAGCGGGATTGCAGATATCATCAAACGAACTGGAAACCCATTACCTCGCCGGTGGCAACGTGCCGAACGTTATACGCGCACTGATCTCCGCCGACAAAGCCAATATCAGCCTGAGTTTTAAACAGGCTACCGCCATCGATCTCGCCGGCCGCGATGTATTTCAGGCCGTGCAGATTTCGGTTAACCCCAAAGTCATCACGACGCCTAAAGTGGC
>DASPJC010000011.1:0-4373 GCA_035628815.1 Ohtaekwangia sp.
GTTTTCACCCTGTCCGTATTCATATTGGAAATCGGTGAAATCCAGGGGCGTACTCAACATATAGTTGGAATTCCATTCAACACCAATACCCTTACCGGTGCCCTTGCTTTTAGTGGTGATCATGATGACGCCGTCTTTCGCGCGCGATCCGTACAACGCAGCAGCTGTACCCCCTTTCAGTACAGTCATCGATTCGATATCGTCCGGGTTGATACTGATCAAGCCGTCGCCACCATCGGATTTATTAAAAGTGCCGCGGTTTTGAACAGAGCCCTCTCCGCCGACGGTATTGGGATTGATGCCATAATTATTGCTTTCAATCGGGATACCGTTAACAACAATTAGCGGGTTGTTTTGTCCGTTTACCGATGACTGGCCTCTCAACCTGATCTTACTCGTACCGGCAGGTCCCGTTCCCATAGACGAAATGTTTACTCCGGCTACTTTCCCCTGCAGCGCGTTCATAAAATTCGGCGTGCGGTTGATATTCAGGTCTTCTGCTTTTACAACGGTAGCGGAGTAGCCCAGTTTCTTTTCTTCCTTTTTAATACCCAACGCGGTAACAATTACCTCATCCAACGATTCGATGTCAGGTTGCATGACGATGTCGATCACACTCCTGCCCTCCACGGCAACTTCCTGTAGTGTATAACCAACAAAAGAAAACACGAGTACCGAACTTCCTTCAGGAACATCAAGCGAGTACCTTCCATCGGCGTCGGAAACCGTGCCCAGGGTTGTGCCCTTGATCACGATGTTCACGCCCGGGAAACCCTCACCGTTCTCGTCGGTCACCCGCCCGCTCACCGGTGCTACCACGGCGGAGGAAGTTCTGCCTGCGTCTGCACGACGTTCAGGTTCCGCGACAGGCGAAAGCGCCGCCGAAACCTGATCGGAATCTTTTTGGGGTCGTTCAAAGACCGCCTGGTCCTGTGGTAATGCCTCTAAGCATACCAGCATGAGTAAACTGATTAACAAGTAGTGTTTAAGCATAGGTTTATTGTTTAAGAAATGGACTGATGATTCGTCATAAGAAGCCAACCTGCGACGACAACGCAATGAAAACCCCGCTGTACAGCACTGACCTGATTGACTAAGGCTTTGCGTGCATCGTGCAAAACCTTGCGAGGGTGTTTTGTTACAAGGGTTCGGGCAATAAAGATTCTGAATTTTGTTTGCCGGAACTTCCAATAAACCCCACCGTAAGATTTTAAACAATCGGTTGCGAACTCGTTAGAGTAGAATGTGCATCTTGGCGGATACACAGGATTTCATGAGATTTGTCAAACCCGGCACGATTGAATCATTTAGATTTCGACAGTTCCGGTCGCCTAAAAAACTGTGCATCGCCTCTTTTAAACCGCATGAATCAATTTATTCTTCAGCAAGGCGTTTCCCGGGAACTTCATTCCTTTCCGCACATCGCTGAGCTCGCGCTAAAAAAGAATAACAGCATACAATTGAATTCCCTCCATGCCACGGCCACGGAAAGCATCCGCATCTACTGCATCATGGAAGGAAAGTTCGAGTGGATCATCAATGGCCAGCACTGTATCCTGTACCCGGGTGATGTGGGATTGATTCTTCCGGGACAGTCTTTCAGTGGCGAAAAAGACTTTCTCAATATTGGCACCCTCGCGTGGATCCACATCCGGGTACAACAGATCGATCAATCGGGAAGATTGCAACTGGGCCAATGGAGCAGCCTGTCGGAAACTGAATGTCTGACTATTGGTAAGATACTGATCATGAACAATGCGCCGGTAGTGGCCAAGCTGAAGGAGATCGCCGGGCTGTTGCAGGACATCCGCCATGAACTATCCAACCAGGAAATCGGTTACAGCTCCCGTGTCAATCACCAGCTCGATGAACTGTTTATCCTCATCGCCCGACAGTCGACGCGCCAGAACGTTTCTCACCGCGACTTTCCCCAAACCTTTATGAAACTGGAACAGACCCTCAGGCAAAACCTGGCCCACCAGTGGACGGTCGAAGAAATGGCAGCGCTCATCGGGCTGGGAACCACCGCCTTTTCGGAAAAAGTGAAGAATTATACCGGCTTCTCACCGATGAACTACCTGATCAACATCCGGATCTCCGAGGCGATCAGGTTATTGAAAAGGGAAGACGTGAGTGTTACGGGCATTGCCCTGGATACGGGCTTCTATTCCTCGCAGCATTTTTCCACTACGTTTAAAAAACTGACTGGCTATACGCCGGGTGAATTCCGGAAAAGAAATATCCCCAAAAATAATTAACATCAACACCATGGAATGCGTGATCACAATTGAACTGGGAACAAATGCGGTAAGGATCTTTGCGTTTGACCTGAAAGGAAATGTCATCGGGTCGATGAAGGGATCGTACCCGACCTTTCACACCGCGCCCGACTACAGCGAACAGGATCCCGAACAGATATTCATCACCATGCTCTATGTGTTGAAGAATTTACTGACGGAGAAGATCCACCCGCATAAATACAAAGTGCTCAGCATTTGTTTCAGCGCTTCCATGCACAGCGTGCTGGCCATTGACAAGCATGGCATCCCCCTGGGCAACGCCATTACCTGGGCCGATAACCGCGGGAAGAACGAAGCCCAGCAATTAAAAAATTCACCGCAGGGAAGGACCATCTACAACGCCACGGGAACACCCATCCATCCGATGTCCCCGCTGGTTAAAATTACCTGGCTGAAAAATCATGACGCTGCGCGGTTCAACCAGACAGACAAATTTTTATCCATCAAAACGTACATCATCCAACAGCTTACCGGTGTCTACGCGATCGACTACAGCCTCGCTTCCGCCACCGGATTATTAAATATTCACACCATTAAATGGGAAAGTGACGCACTGGCTCATGCCGGAATCACGCCCGAAAAATTACCGGAGCTGACGCCTGTATTTTATACGCCCGGCAAGCTGCGCAAGGAATACCAGACTTCGCTGGGCTTGTCGGCCGACGCAAAAGTCATGATCGGTTCAAGCGACGGATGCATGGCCACCCTGGGCGCGGGCGTATGGAACGAAGGAAAGGCAACGGTGACTATTGAGGATAGCGGTGCTGTAAGGGTCGTGAACAAGCGTGTGCTGCAGGATGAAAGGCAACGGTTCTTCAATTATATTCTGACGGAGGATTGCTTTATTTCCGGTGGACCGACCAATAACGGCGGGGTGATCTTCGAATGGTTTGCCAACCAGTTCGGTGATTTCAAGACGGCGTTTGATATCGAGTACAGTATTGAGAATCTCATCCATGAGGCGTCGAAGGTCCCGGCGGGATCGGAGGGACTGTTGTTCCTGCCTTACCTGCTGGGTGAAAGGGCACCCATCTGGAACGCGAACGCGCGTGGCGCGTATTTTGGCCTGAACATCAAACACGAGCGAAAGCATTTCATTCGCGCCACCATCGAGGGTATGTTATACGAGATCTACAGCATCGGCAAAACGCTGGAAGAGCATCGTGCCATTCAAAGTCTTTCGCTTAATGGAAGCTTTGCCTCAATACCTTTCTGTACACAGATGATCGCCGACATCTTCAATAAGCCTGTCAACATCAACACCCATTCGAACAGCATCGGGTTTGGAGCGTTTTTGTTAAGCGCAACAGACATGGGTATCTTCAGCAGCCTTGATGACGCGGCGCGCACCGTCGTGCTGCAGGAGACCTATGCGCCACGAAAACACGATCACGACGTGTATGCCCAATACTTCGAAATATTTGAGCGGCTCAGCACAAAGCTGTTTGATGAGTTTGAGGAGATCGCGCGGCTGCAGGAAAAGCGGGACGCGTAGTTTCTTGGAATATTAAAGCGAAGGACCGGGGCGGGCAAGCGCAGCAGCAAATCCTGCTACTGGCTCACCTGACCTGCTGAACTTTATTCAAAGAAAGGTACCCCCGGCGTTGCATACTTGCGCATACCCTCTTCGTTGATCTCCACGCCGACGCCCGGTTTTTCGGACACTTTGATAAAGCTGTTCTCCACCATCGGGCCATCAAACGTTACAATTTCCTTGAACATCGGGTCCTTGTGGAAGTAGATCTGCCATTCCAGGATCATGAAATTCGGTACCGAAGCGCACACATGAGCGGAAGCCATGGCGCCCAGGAAAGATGCTACCATGTGCGGCGCGAAAGGAACGTAGTACAGATTCGACAAATTTGCGATGCGCTGCCCTTCGCCCAATCCGCCGGCTTTCTGAAGGTCAGGCATGATGATGTCAACGGCGCCCATTTCCAGTAACCGCCGGAACCCATGCGCCAGGTAAAGATTTTCTCCGGTGCAAATTGGCGTGGTGGTGGAGTCAGTGATATGCTTGTACGCGTCAACATTCTCCGCGGGGATCGGTTCCTCCAGCCACATCAGGTTGAG
>DASPJC010000012.1:0-8144 GCA_035628815.1 Ohtaekwangia sp.
TTCGATGGTGTTTGTGAGGGGATCTGACCCTGGCGCTGTTAAAATCGTTTGTTCGACGCCCTCAAAATCCGTCAGTGTTGAGCCGTGTCGGATGATCGTCATGTCAAAATGGGGATCACGGTCGGCGTATGGGTTGCTCTCATCGTATCCGGATCCATCATCATCAATCGGTTTGCCGTTCGTCATAACATAGTTATCGACCAGTGCTTTTGTGGGTACCAGGTTGGACCGAAGTTTCCCGACGGTCTGTGGCAAAAAGAATCGCTGGTTGCTTTGAAGCCGTGAACCGCCATACTGCAGGTCGAAGATGATCTCACTGTTATACTCCGCCGCAACGGTAAAAAGTTCCGCGTAATCGTCGTATAGTGCGAACGATCCGTTGTCAGATGTATTGATCAGTTTTTCGCAGTCGCTGACAACCGCTTCCCAGTTACCCTCGTAGAGATTGACGCGTGCGCGGATACCGATCGCAGCACCGCGTGTGATGCGTCCGCGATTTTCGTCGTTATAGGAGACCGGCAGGTGTGGCGCGATCGCTTCAAGCTCGTCGTTGACAAATGCAATAACTTCCGATTTGGGTGAACGCGTGATTGTTTTGGCTTCCGACAAGGTCAGGACTTTGGTTACCAGCGGAACATCGCCGTACCAGGTTGCGAGATGGAAAAGTGAATAGGCGCGGATAAAGCGCGCTTCCGCTTTAATACGATTGATCATGGCCTCCGATGACCCGGTAATGCGGTCGACATTCTCAATGACGACGTTGCATTTCCTGATCGCGGTATAATGGTATCCCCATTCTTCCGAAACCCTCGGCGTGCGGGCATCATAACCGCCGCTGGCGATCTGGGATACGCCGCCGTAGGCGCTGGATTTATTGTAGGCATTATCGCTTAAGGCCTCGTTGGCAAAAAAGTAATCACCATGGTACATGTTTTCGTAGCATGAAGCGAGGGCATCGAGCGCGTCCTGTTCGTTTCGCCAGAACGACGCCTCTGTAAACTCGCGCGTCATCGGTTGGTCAACTTCTTCGCACGAAAAGCAACCGACAAAAAGTACAGTGAGTATAAGTAACCGTTTCATAAGATTCGGAGTTTAAAATTTGATATCGATTCCAGCGGCAAGCACCTTGGCATTCGGATAGTTGCGCCCTGCGATAGGGTCATACAACGACGCGTCAAGACTGTTATTGAACGGCGTGAATTCAGGGTCCATGCCAAGTTTGTGAAACCTTTTAGGTGCAATCGTTAGCAGATTCTGGGCTGAAAAATAGATCCTCACGTTTCCAATTCCCGTCTTGCTGATCCAGGCCTGTGGCAACGAATAGCCTACCTGCAGATTTTTAAGGCGCAGGTACTTGGTATCAAACAGCCAGTAGTCTGAATATGCCGTGTTGTTTGAATTCGTGGCGGAGCTTGCCGTCAAACGTGGATAGCCTGCATCGGGATTGGTGGGCGTCCAGCGGTCTTTGTGCTGAACAAAAGCGTGTTCTTCGTTATTGTGAAATGCTTCCACCACATCGCCACGCAGATACTGCTCGCGGCGACCAACACCCTGCCACAGCATTTGAAAGTCGAAATTTTTATACGTGGCTGAATAGGAAAACCCAAAAGTAAATCGGGGGAAAGGGTTGCCCAATATGAACCGGTCATTACCGTCAATAACACCGTCGCTGTTCTTGTCAACGTAGCGAATATCACCTGGATTCACTTTTCCGTTGTAGGCGAACGGAACCTCCGGCGCATTTTCGAGATCGTCCAGGTTCTGGTACAAACCGTCTGATTTATAGAGATAATAAGAAGACATCGGGAATCCTTCCTTGGTGATGTATGTGAAGTCGGAACCGGCTTCCTGATCTTCGCCAACTTTGATGACTTTGTTCGTATTGTCGGCAAGATTAAAGCCGAGTGTATGGCGGACATCCCCTGTCACCGTGTTCCAGTTCACCGCGAACTCCCATCCTACACTACGCACCTCGGCAAAATTCTGAATTGAAGATCCCTGTCCAAGCGTTCCCGGAACAGAGGGTGTAAAGTAAATCCCCTTTGTATTTTTGTCGAAATAATCAAAAGAAACCGACAACCTGCCCTGCATCAGTGCGGCGTCTATGCCATAGTTCGACATGGTTGAACGCTCCCATTCCAGCTCCGGATTAACTGTCGAAAAAAGCGCGCCCTGTACAGGATTGTTGTTGAATGTGTACTGACCCTGAGCGTAGGATATCCGCGACAGATAATTAAAGCCCCCGATGTTTGAATTTCCTACCTGGCCGATGGAGTAGCGCAATTTGATATCACCGACGTTGTCACGGAACGATTGAAGGAATGCCTCATCCGTTAACCGCCAACCTGCCGACACGGCCGGGAAAAAGAACCACCGGTTCTGGGGTGCCAGCACGGATGCGCCATCATACCGCCAGGTGAATTCGAGCAGGTACCGATCAGCGTATGCGTAGTTAATCCTTCCAAACACAGAGTTGACAGTTTTCAGCTCCGGGTTCGTCATTCCGTTATACAGATCAATGTTACCATCGAGGTCGCCATTCAGGTTACGGCGGAAATCGCCCCCGATCATATAGTTATCGTCCAGTACCACACCATTCACCCGGAAGGCGGTCATAAAATCGTAATTACGAACATAGTCACTCCGGTATCCCACAAGCACTTTTCCGCTGTGTTTTCCGAAAGTGCGTTCATATTCCATCGTTGCAAAGAAAGTTTTCGTGAGATCGCTCCAATGCGACTTCCGCTGTTCGTTGTCAATTGGCGGCGCCGCCGTAGTATATGCAGGCGCATAATCAAACTCGCGGACCTGGATTTCTTCATTATAAAAAGAATAGTTTCCTGAAGCATTGAGATTTACCCTCAGGTGCTCAACCGGAGTGATCGTGACATTCAGTACGCCCAACAGGTTGTTTGAGCTCATGGCTTTAAAGCCTCCCTGTGACAACTGGGCAAACACACTGTTGCTGGTAAGGGGAGGAACAACAAAATTACCTTCCGCGTCTTTAATCGGATAAATGCGGGGCGTCCGCATGGCATCGCGCATCAGGATACCCGTGGAAAAAGGATGTGTCCTGTTTATGGCATGGGTATACGCGAGGTTGACATCGGCCTTGATGATGCGATTAAGTTGCGAGGAAATATTACTCCGAAGGTTGTAGCGCTTGTAATAAAATTGCTGATCATCGGGAATGTAGGACCCGTTAAACATACTTTGCTGGTTGAGATACGCCGCGGAAAGCAGGTAGCTTGTGTTCTTGCTGCCTCCGGTCACACTCAGACTTTGATTTAACTGCGGTGCAACGTTGTTTACGAATTCGTCGTATGCCCACGGGTAGGATCCCGCTGCACGTTGATCGGCAATCTGCTGCGGTGTAAACTGTGGCGGAAGGTTGGAATTATTCAATGCTTCGTTCTTCAGGGTCATGAACTCCCATCCCTCTACAGCCTTCGGTGTCGTGGTAGGCGATTGCCACCCAAACATACCGTTGTAGTGAACGCCTATCTTTTCATCCTTGCGGCCAGTCTTCGTTGTAATATAAATCACGCCGTTTGCCGCCTGCGATCCGTAAATCGCAGAAGAGGCCGCGTCCTTCAGCACGGTAAGGCTCTCCACATCATTCGGATTCAGGTATTGAAGCCCGAGCGAACCCACATTCACACCATCGACAATAATCAAAGGCGAGTTGTCGGTAAAACTTCCGACACCGCGGATGTTGAGCGTTTGAACACTTCCGGGCTCAGCGACATTCTGCTGGATGATAAGGTTGGGCGCCAGACCCTGCAGTGCCTGGTACATATTCGAGACCGGCCGGCTTTCAAGCTGCTCCGGGTTCACCGTACTCACCGCGGCTGTAACATTTCGGCGCTCCTGCGTACTGTAACCGACAACCACTACCTCCGACAGCGTTTTGATGTCGGGAGTGATCTGTGTAATGATCTCCGTGCGTTGCCCGACAGTTTCCTCGGTGCTCAGATACCCTACGAAGCTGATCACGAGCACGGCATCCGGACCCTCGACTTCGATCTGGTAACGCCCGTCACTGTCAGTCACAGTTCCGTTGGTGGTGCCTTTTTCAATGACGTTAACCCCGGGCAAACCGTCGCCGGTTTCATCGGTAACACGTCCCGAGACCAGCAGCCGCGCCGCCATTTCTGTTGTCGTCTCTGCCTCCGAGAGCCGGTCATGATCAGGTTCCGCTGAAAAATGCAACTCGCGGGTCTCTTCGGTTTCGTTCGCCTTATAAATGGTGTAGTATTTGTCGGACACCTTCTCATACTTCAGACGAAGCGGCGTGAGAACCTTTCGCAACGTTTCCTCCAGGTTATCTGTAACAACAGCCGATTCCACCACCCGCTTGTCGCGGATGACGGTACTCTCGAACGAAAAATAAACCTTGAAATTTTTTTCCAGCCGGGAAAGAAAATCGCGCAGCGAGATTGTTTCGTCGGTCTGTTCCGGCACGCTGGTCGTGCGTGTGAGCGAAGCAGTTACCTGCGCCTGCGCCGCCGTAGTCCAGATGGAAAGGGCGATGACCGCGGAAAAAAGAACATGTTTTCGTAAAGTTACTTTCATAGTACGTTACTTAAGTGTTACCTGAAAATTATACGGTTGCCTTCGCGTTGTATGATAACATCATGCGACGTGCTTAGCGACTTTAATACAATACCTAAATCATTATTGGGCAGTGTCCCGGTGAGCGGGCGCTCCAGCAAAGCCTTGTTCTCCACAACAATCTCGACGCCGTAATAGTCTTCTATCTTCTCTACAACATTGCGCAACGGCGTCTCTTCGAAGATGAGCTTGTTCGATTGCCAGACCGTAAATACTTCCGGTACAACGGTCTGCCTGTTGTAAATGGTTTCGTTTTCGCGCCGCGAAACGTATTCGCCAGGCTTCATAAATATGGGT
Source organism: Ohtaekwangia sp. (assembly GCA_035628815.1). Classification (GTDB taxonomy): domain Bacteria; phylum Bacteroidota; class Bacteroidia; order Cytophagales; family Cyclobacteriaceae; genus Ohtaekwangia. The sequence goes on from DASPJC010000012.1 coordinate 4,912, forward strand.
TCCGCTTCCAGGTCGGGTGAGACCAACTTGACACTGCCCTCGGTCAGCACAACCTCTGTACGGCCGCGCCTGTTGTTGACATTGAATTTTGTTCCCAGGACCTCAATGTGTATGTTATCCGTATAAACCGTAAAGCGTGCCCGGTTGGATCGTTTTGCAATGGAAAAAAACGCTTCCCCGGTCAGCCATACTTCACGCGAGTCATCCTGGGCCAGATCTCTCGGCACCCGAAGTTTTGAGTTAGCATTCAGGGTAATTTCACTGCCATCTTCCAGCAGGATATTTCGGGTCATGCCATAACCTGTGGAGTATGTGGTATGGAAGTAGTATTCCTGGACAAGGTAGAGCGCTGCACAAAACAGCACGGTAACCGCGGCCGCGATGCGGGCCAAACGACCCGCCATGCGCGGAACAAAACGCGGGCGGTTGTCTTTCCTAAATTGCCGTGGCGCGACTGCCTCGTCTGCATGAACGTATTTCTGAAATGCGTCAAAAGCTTTTTCCTCATCAGGCGAGAACTGCAGGTGGCTCGCTTCCCATTGCGCCATGCATTGGTAGAAAATCTCCTCGCTTCCCTCCTCTTTCAACCACTCCTTAATGCGGAGCTTCTCGTGGGGGGTTGCTCTCTTTTCAAAATAGGCTGTTAAAACCTCTTCAATGGGTACCTTCATCAGACCTTCTGGTTTCTGGCCTGATAGACAAGTCGGGATACCTATACCCTATGTCGGTCCGTAAAAAATATTTTTTGGGGTGGATTACCCGTTCAGAAAACAGGCGATAAGGGCTATCGGAATAAGATCGCTGCTTTTAAGGCGTGTCCGAAGAACATCGAGGGCTTTGCTGACCTGTGCTTCAACGGCCTTGACGGAAATTCCCAGCTTGGCGGCAATTTCATGATACTTCAGGTTCTCGAAACGACTCAACATAAAGATCCGGCGGCACTGATTGGGAAGGTTCTCGATGGACCGGCTGATTTCAGCTGCCAGTTCATCGAACAGCATCGTTTCCTCGGGCCTGAAGCTGTTGATCTGGTCAAGCAGGCTATCCGTATCTATTTCCTTGCGACGCTTGCTTAACTCCCAGCGGATGTAGTTATAAGCGCTGAACCGCACGGCCTTAAACAGGTAAGCGCGATAAGAAGTGTTGATTGACAGATAAATCCGATCGCTCCAGAAGCGACAAAAGATCTCGCCCACAATATCCTCCGCTGCCTCCTTTGAACATACCAGCCTGATGGCGTGACTGCAAAGAATTTTGTAATATTTTTTAAAGAGTATTTCGCAACCCTGCCGCGGGTCGTTGTCGAACACTCTTTTGATCAGTATTTCTTCATCAATGATTTTAAAGCCGGTAGTCTCCGCATCGTGTAAGGCGGTAAAATCCTTCTGTTTAAAGAATTCGGCGGAGCTCATTTTTAGATTCAGGCGTGATCAAATATAAAAAATAAAAATTCACAAATCCCAAATTATGAAATGTGTAGCCGTGACGAAAGCGTTAGTAAGAAACCGTAACCGGGTCGAAATCTGCGATAAACACCGTGGCATCAAAGGAAAATATTACAGCTTTAATGCTTTCTGTTTAAATATAAAAAGGCACGGAAGCACGCAAACAACAACAACACGTTCGGTTTGCGATCGGCGATGACTTACATTATGACCTAAGGTTTTTAAAATATGGACAAAAGAAAAACCATCAGAAACGTAACGAGTCCCATCAGCATCGTTGCGACAGAATATACCCGGAGCATGTCGTTCATCTGAATTTCCTGGAAACGCGAGATTACCCAGAAGTAGGCATCGTTCGCATGCGAGATCATCATCGAGCCTGCCCCCATTGACAATACGCAAAGCAGGCGGCCATTATCCGAATCGAGACCTAAAGGAGATAGCAGTGGCAAAACGATCGATGACGCGGTGATGATTGCAACGGTCGATGAACCCTGCGCCGTCTTCAATACCACCGTTAACAGAAAGGGAAACAATATCCCCAGCGTACCCAGCGGTAAGGCTTCGCTGAAATGCAATCCTATGTTTGTCGCCGCAAGTACCCCGCCGAATGCCCCACCCGCGCCAATAATCACCAGTATGCCACCCGCTTTCTCCGCGGCCTCATAGAGGGATTTATGCACGCCATCCGCCGAAGGCAACGCGATGAAGGCCAGCAACACGCCGATGGCCAGCGCAATAACCGGATCGCCCATCACAAGCAAAATGGAAAGCGGCACGTGCTTTTCATTACCGGGCGACAAAAACGAACGCATCGCGATGAGCGCGATCGGAGCAACAACCGGAAGAAACGCTATAACAGTGGACGGTAATTTCCCTTCGACTTTCAAAATATGTCAGCATCGCATACCTCCGGAGCAAAACTCCGCGGTTTCCTGCAGACTGAAAAAGAGCAATGGCTTCCCATCCACCAGGAATTAATCAGGCAGGGAAGAAAAACTGCGTGGTATCTCTACCGGGTAAGATATCCTGAAGGAATCGATAAAAAATACGATTACGTGCGTTTTGATGTTTTCACGGATTGGAAACAGGTGGAGGCGCCGTATCGTGACCTTGCCGCCGTTGTTGCGAAAGTTCATCCCCGTCTAAAGTCCGATGAACTCATCGCACACCGCGCTGCTTCAGGTACGATCGTATGGGAACAACTACACCAGGTGATCGATGAAGCCGTTACGACCAAAGTTCCTTCGCAGTATATCATTGTGAACGAAGTACTGACCGTACCCGGCGCGGAGCGCGAATACGTGACCACGGAAACAACTTATTTTAAACCTTTCCATGCCGAGCGGGTCAACCAGGGACTCATGAACAACTGGAGTCTGTACAAACCCTCGCTGCCCTATGGTACGAATTATGACCATGACTATGTTACGCTCAATGGCTTTAAAAGCTGGGATGATATCACCAGGAATCCACCGCCGGTGCTGTGAAAAAAGGTTCACGGCGACATTGACTTCGATACCGTTCACACCAGGATTCTGCAACAACGGAATACCGTCAATAATGAGTTGTGAGAGCTGGTTGCCTACGCGACGGAATAGATACACATTTTTACAACCTGTATAACAAAGGATTCTGCCCGTCATCATTTAAGACATCGCCTACCGAAAGGGTTGCAATGAAGGCATCGCTGAGAATATTCTGTGTGCCATTGAAAGTGCTACCGTATGGCATATACGCGCACGTCATGGCACGACGGACCCCAGGAGTCATGTTCGCATTGGCACC
>DASPJC010000013.1:0-6175 GCA_035628815.1 Ohtaekwangia sp.
AACCCCATCCGACGGATCGGCTATGCGCGTGGATCCGAAGCAGATCGATATACAAAAGATCCTGCAACCGGTGTCGGCCAATAACAATCTTCAGGCACTGGCCCTTGACCAGGTAAAATTCGAACGGATGCTTGACCTCAAAGCTTTGATGGCCTACAGTGACCGGGGCGAAACGATTGACCTTTTTGACAAAGTTGATGCAAACAACAAATTACGCTGGACTGCGCCACAAGGCAACTGGAAATTGTATGCCGTGTTTGAAGGGTGGCATGGCAAGATGGTAGAGCGTGCCGGGCCGGGTGGAGAGGGAAACGTGATTGATCATTTTTCTTCACAGGCGCTTAAACAGTATCTCAACCGTTTCGATAGCGCGTTTCGACGGAACGATATCACCTCGCTTCGCGCGTTCTTCAACGACTCGTACGAAGTAGACGATGCGCGTGGCGCAGCCGACTGGACCCCTGAACTGTTCAGCATTTTTCAGAAAAACCGCGGGTACGATCTCCGGCACCATATCCCGGCATGGCTGGGTCAGGATGCGGCTGAAAAAAATGAACGGGTCCTCTCCGACTACCGGCAAACGATATCCGAACTGGTTCACGATAACTTCACCCTGCCCTGGAAATCATGGGCCCATCGCAACGGAGCCATTATCCGCAACCAGGCGCATGGCGCACCCGCGAATATCCTGGACCTCTATGCTGCCGTGGACATACCGGAGATCGAAGGCATCGAACCGCTGAGAATTAAAATGGCGTCATCCGCCGGAAATATCGCGGGCAAGAAACTGGTCTCATCTGAATCGGCCACGTGGCTCGATGAGCATTTCAAGTCCAATCTGGGAGACATCAAGGTTGCCGCAGACCGGTTTATGCTACACGGTGTGAATCACATTTTTTATCATGGCACCTGTTACTCACCGCCGAACGACCCGTGGCCTGGCAGACTTTTTTACGCTGCCGTACACCTCAATCCGCGCAATCCGATGTGGCGCGATTTTGATGCGCTGAACGAGTACGTCACGCGTTGCCAGTCACTGCTGCAACGCTCCCGCGCTGACCAGGATATTCTGGTTTATTTTCCGATCCATGACCGCTTCGCCACACCCGGCGCCGAAATGCTGGAACATTTTGACGGCGTCGGAAAACAGTTTGAGAACACCGCATTCAGGGAAGCATCGGAACACATGCTGGAGAAAGGATTCGCTTTCGATTTTATTTCCGACCAACAGGTTCTCAACACCAGGTGCGACAATGGCCGGCTCAAAACCGAGGGTGGAAATTCATATAAGGTGATCCTGATCCCGCATAGCCGTTATATTCCGGTTGAAACGCTCGAACAGATCGTGACGCTGGCCAAAGAAGGCGCGACCGTGATCTTTTACCGCGGTCTTCCCGAATCGTTCGCCGGATATGCCAATCTCGATGCGAACAGAAAAAAATTCAACGACCTGATCGCGACACTGCCTGCGTCCGGTGCGCTGCAAACCGGCAAAGGAAAGATATTCTCGGGAACAGACCTGGCAAAACTATTAGAACAAAGCGGTGTGCGCCGGGAGGCCATGACAGACCTTGGCATACAATACCTCAGAAAAATCACGCCCGAAGGGGAGCGTGAGTATTTTATCAGTAACGGAAGCAACGACCAGTTTACGGGATGGATACCGCTTGGAACACCAGCTTCGTCCGTCACAATTCTCGATCCGGTCTCTGGTAGAATCGGCAGCGGAAACACGCGAACAGTGAACGGTATAACGGAAGTGTTTGTCAGTCTGAGTTCCCGGCAAAGTATGTTCATTCGCTCCACGAAACGGGATACGCCGGAGAAATTCAATTTTTACAAACCCGTCGGCGAACCGGTTGCCTTGCGCGGTCCGTGGTCAGTGACTTTTACGGAGGGTGGGCCTGTATTACCGGAATCCCTTGAGATCGATACGTTAACTTCATGGACCATGTTTCCACAAGATGCGTGTCAGGCATTTTCAGGTACCGCTGCGTACACGATAACATTCAATAAGCCGCAGCAGAAATCATCATGGTGGCTGCTGGACCTTGGCCGTGTTAATGAAAGTGCAGAAGTATTGTTGAATGGAAAACCGGTCGCCACCCTGATCGGTCCAACGTACCGGGTGATGATCGACGACCGTCAGATGAAACCGGACAATATCCTGGAGATCCGGGTATCCAACCTGATGGCTAATCGCATTGCGGACCTGGATAAAAGACAGGTCTTCTGGAAAAAATTCTACAACGTAAATTTCCCGGCCCGGATGGCAGAGAACAGGGTGGACGGATTATTTAATGCAGCACACTGGGCGCCGGAGGATTCAGGATTAGTGGGACCCGTGACAATAAGCGCAACAGGGGTGGCGGAAGATTAAATCAAACATTGTGTCTCCGGTATCACAAAAAAAATAGGGCTCCTTTCGGAGCCACTATCCAAATTAACCCACATGTAATACCCTAGTGATGTTAATTTTATTTCTGTACGTTCATGACATCCGTCAACAGGTCGTTACCACCCGGGATTCTGCTGCGCTTCTTTTTCATCCGGTGTCAGCGGTCTTCCGTCAATCCGGTTGGTATCGAGGTATTCCTGGGGTATCGGACGCAGCAAATGCTTTTCACTGACATTCGGCGCTGCTTCCGGATTAAATGCCTGGGCTCTTTGCACCAGGGTGCGTGTTCGCGCAAGATCAACCCACCGGTGAAATTCACCCATCAGTTCGCGGGCACGCTCGTTAAGTATAAAATGAATAAACAAATCTTCCTGGCTGGTGACACCCGCCGGATAAAGTTCTTTCGCGGCTTCGGGCGTACCGTTTGTGAAAGAAGCCTCGGTCACCTCCATCTCCGCTTCGGTACCGGGTGTTTCTCCCCAGGGAAAATTTTCGGCGAGGTAGTAGACATTACTTCTGGGCTCACCCGCTTTGTAAGCCGCCCGCAGACGCAAGGCGTTTATATACTCGAGCGCCTTCGGATAATCTTGCAGCCTGCCATACGCTTCCGCGGCGATGAGGTACGTTTCACCAAGGCGTGCAAGTATCCCGTCGCGCGTGCCCCGTTGATCAGCCACAGTCTGACGGAACGGGTCAAGATACTTTGACAGTGACGGATACACGCCCAGGTTCCAGTTCGTGGTCTGCTCACCGGAATTGTTCTCGAAGTAACGGATCTTTAAAGTTGGTGCCGCGTGGTCAATGTATGATTGATCGAAACGAGTGTCCGTACTTGCATTAACAATGTACACCAGCGAGGTATCGCCCAGTTCAAATTTGTTTTTGCCCTCCAGTTCCGGCGAAGGCGCGTTCGTCTCTGTCCACTTGGGAAGTTTCGCGGCGTTATTTGCGCGGTAGACGGTCTTGAAACTTTTATAAAACCGCGAATCGTTTGTGCGGTCGTAAATATCCAACGCATAATCGGTCGGCCGCAGTCGCTGGAACTCACGTCCGTTGAGAATGTCCCGGATCATGCCGGGTTCGTTTTGATACAGCGACAGAAAATACAGGTGTGTCTGGTTTCCGAAACGGCCCAGCTGACTTTGTGTGTTGTCGAACTGCGACGCGAGAATGATCTCCGCGTTTTGTTCGTTAGGGCCGTTGACCGCAGTATAATTGAACAAGGCGTTGTAGTCGGAGGCCAGAACGCGTGTCGAATTGAAGATCACCTGGTCTGCATAATAAATTGCGCTGTCCAGGTCCGTTGGTTGCGTCGCCTCTTCGTGTAACTCGCTGGCTCTTGTCAGAAAAGCTTTGGCCAGAAAGTGGTGGGCGGCGTACTTTACGATCCTGCCGTTTTGTGCCGGCGCGACGGGAAGCAGTTGTTTGGCTTTGCGCAGGTCGCTGAGCACCTGTTCGAATGTTTCAGCGACGGACGCGCGGGTAAATTCTGTTTCACCTGCACCGAGAGTGGGTGTCAATTTGATGGGAACGCCACCGAATTGCGTCAACAGCTGGAAGTAGCTGAACCCGCGGATGAAGTACAATTCGCCTTTTCGCGTATTCAGTTTTTCTCCGGTCAGGACGTCGTCCACGAGGCTCAATCCCGTGTTGCAGGTATTGATCTGGCCGTACATGGTGTTCCAGAACGGCGTGAGAATGGTCTGGTTGGCAGGATCGAGTGTTGCGACATACGTATTCCAGATTGCGAAGTCGAGGCCACCGCCGTTGGTAAACTCGTCTGTACCGAAATTGGTCATGGCATAGGCCCACTCGTAGTTATGGTGAAAGCGAAGGCCTTCATACGCACCGTTGACCAGGGCGTCGATACCTTCTTCTGATTTATAATAACCCTGCGTCAGCGTGGCAACGACATCCTCTTCCAGGAAATCAGCGCACGAGAAACATATTCCCAGAGACAGGGTCAGTATGATGATGATCTTTTTCATGTCATTTCGTTTTGATCGGTTGATATCAGAAAGAGGCATTCAGTCCGAATACCAGACTTCGCGAAGAGACTGCGGAACCGCTGGTATTGGCAGCATTATTCTGAAAACTGATTTCAGGGTCCATGAAATCCACCTTCGCGTACAGGAAAGGATTCAGTACCTGCGCATAAATCTTCAGGTTGTGAAAGCGGGCCCGCTGGGTGAGCGTCCGTGGAAAGGTATAGCCCAGTGAAATGTAACGGACTTTAACAAACGACCCGTCCTGATAGTTCATCGCGGACAAGTGAACGGGTACACCGCCGCTGGCGTAATCGGCACGCGGATAAGCATTCGTGGGATTATCGACCGTCCAGTAATCCACCTTGCGCGATGCGTAACGCCCCTGCATGTCAACCGCGCCGCCTTCGATCATGTTACCCCAGCGTGCGTATACAAACCCAGAAAGTTCAACACCTTTGTACGTGAACGTATTTGTGATTCCGCCGTTCCACTTCGGATACGATGACCCAAGGATCTGGTAATCGTTCGTCGGATCAATCCGGAAGTCGCCGTTCACATCTTCCACGCGGATATCGCCTGGTTTATAGGTAGCACCGTTGGCATTGAATTGCGCCATCACGTCGGCGTCCTCCAGCTGCCAGATCCCAACCTTCTTGTAGTCGTAGTACACCTGCAGCGGATGGCCGATAAACCATCTCCTGTTCACATTGTCAAACGGACCTTCCTGTAATTCCACGATCTGCTGGTCGTTTCTCGAAAAGGTAATGTTAGATGTCCACCTGAAATCGCCCTGGTCAATGTTGACCGACGATAAGGATACTTCAATACCTTTGTTTTGCGTTCGCCCGATGTTCTCAACGATGCTACCATAGCCTGTTACCCGGTTCACACTTTTATCCATGATGAGATCATACGTGTCAGCAATGTAATAGTCGATGGAACCGGTGATGCGGTCATTCAGCACGCCGAAGTCAATTCCAAAGTTCCACTGTTGTGTGCGTTCCCAGCTCAGGGCGGGATTGGGGATAGATCCCTGTTCATCGGCAGCGCCTTTCGGATTTGATGGTATGAAGCCGTTGGCCGGTGTACTTCCGAAAACGTACGGTATCTGCAGCACGGCGCCCATGGTCGTGTAGGGTCTTACCGAAGAGTTCCCGGTTGAGCCCAACCCGATCCTGGGTTTGAGTTCGTTCAGCCATGTTACGTTCTGAAGAAACGGTTCCTCGCTCATCTTCCAGGCAACGGCCATCGAAGGAAAGAAATCCCATTTGTTTCCGGGTGCAAGAACGGAAGCGCCATCCCAGCGTCCGGATACAGTTAACAGGTATTTATCTCCGAACGAATAGTTAACCCTTGCCATATACGACAAAAGGTTCATTTTGGAATATCCTGAACCCCAGCGGTCAAGGGCTCCCCGTGAGGTAGACCCGAGGTTGTACCACAGCTGAGAGTTGTATGGCAGGTTGGTGGCAGTCATGTTCGAATTTTCTTCCTGCATCATGGACGAACTTTGCAACAGCGTTAGTCCTACGCGGTGCTCATCGCCGAAAGTCCTGTCATAGAATAAAATATTCTCCAGTGTCCAGGCGATTTGTTGCGCGGTGTTGTACGATGCAAAATTTGTGGAAGTCGGTGCACCGCCGCCCCGGAGCGCAGATTCCTTGTACTGAAACTGGCCGTTGTTATAGCTTCTGAAATCAGGGCCGAAGTTCATCCGGAAGCGCAGTCCTTTGAGGAGATTCGCCTCCGCGAAAAAACTACCGAGCAACCGCAATGTGTTTCTTTCGTT
>DASPJC010000014.1:0-9463 GCA_035628815.1 Ohtaekwangia sp.
CACGAATCCCAATTTTATCATGAAAGAATTTGACCGCATTCCGGTTACAAAAGTGCAGCGCGCCACCAGGTTCATCGCGACAGGCGCCCGCATCGGCACGAATTACCTGAAGCATTATGGCAAAAAGCTGATGAATCCGGACCTCAGCCGGGAAGGGCTCCATGAGGACAATGCGAAAGACATTTACAACTCACTGAGTGAATTGAAGGGAAGCGCCCTGAAAGTTGCCCAGATGCTCAGCATGGATAAGAGTCTTCTGCCCACGGCGTACCAGCAAAAATTTGCAATGGCCCAGTACAGTGCGCCCCCGCTATCATATCCCCTGGTCGTAAAAACTTTTCAACAGCATTTTGGAAAAAGTCCCGAAAAGGTATTCGACACGTTTACTCATCATGCCGTGAACGCGGCTTCGATGGGCCAGGTCCATAAGGCGACGCTGGGAAAGAAGACCCTGGCCGTTAAAATCCAGTATCCGGGTGTCAGCGACAGTGTGAAGTCAGACCTCGCCATGGTGAAGCCCATAGCCCTGGCGATGTTCAACCTGAACCCGGCCGAGTACGACGAGTTTATCCAGGAAGTTGAACTCCGGATGATGGAAGAAACGGACTATCGTCTCGAATTGAAGCGGTCCGTCGATCTGTCTCAAAAAAGCCGGCACCTGAAAAACGTCGTGTTTCCCCGCTATTATTCGCGTTACTCCGGCGACCGGATATTGGCTATGGACTGGCTTGAAGGCAGGCCGCTGGGTGAAGTGTTGAACACGCCATTGCCCACGGGGATGGGTGACAGGCTGGGGCAGGCGATGTGGGATTTCTATCATTTCCAGATGCACACGCTGAAAGCCGTTCACGCCGATCCCCATCCCGGAAATTTCATTATCACCGAGGACTATCGGCTTGGCATCATCGATTTCGGGTGCGTAAAGGTGATTCCGGCAGAATTTTATAAGATATATTTCAGGCTGATGGACCCTGCCATCCTGGAAGACGACAAGAAGCTGGAGCAGTTATTCTATCAGCTCCATTTTATCCATGATAGCGACACGGCGAAGGAGAAAGCGTTCTTCAAGGGTGTTTTTACAAAACTCGTTGAGCTGCTGAGCCGGCCCTTCAGGACCGATGTTTTTGATTTTTCGGACAAAACATATTTTGATACATTATACCGGTTCGGCGAAGAATTAACCGGCATGAAGGAGCTTCGTGCCTCCAAAAAAGCGCGGGGCGTGCGGGATGCGGTCTACATTAACCGGACATACTTCGGATTGTACAACCTGTTGCATGACCTGAAAGCAAAGGTGAGAGTAACCGCCTGAGCGCGCCTGTTGCAACGGTTTGGGTATTGGTTATTATCTATGACAAGGCCCCGCACAGCACTGCGCGGGGCCTTGAAAGTTCATGCAAACTGTGATTGTTGCGCCGGGTCACTTCGCCGGTTTCACACCCTTGATACCTTTTTTCAGTGCGTTGGATACTGCCCTGGCTTGTTCGGTGTCGCTCACCGCGAAGTCAATTTTCGCAGCATAAGGCTGGATCTTCCCGTCTTTATAATACTTGATGATCTTGCTTTTAAAATCAGCTTCCACACTGATGTACAACCATTTCAGCTTTACGTCGGTCTGGACACTGAGGGGATTGAGATCCGAAAGATTAAACTCATAGACCTCCACGGCACCGGATCCCTTACTGTTCAGTTCCGTCCGTGTGTATTTCAACTTATTGACGTTGCCATCCTCGACGAGCTCAAGACCCTGCTTGAGGGTAACATCGTCATTGGTAACGTCTTTGATATTATTTCGAAGCCACGTGACCACGGACTTCGCATCCGCCGGAAACGGGTCTTTGTAAGATGAGGCGCACTTTTCGATCGCTTTGTCCGCAAGCACCTTTGCTCTTCGTGCATTTTCGATGCTTGAAAAGTAAATCTTGAATTCACTGTCGTACCCGTCGTGTTTGTCATTTTTCTCATGCTTGATCAGCTTGTCCTTGTTATTCATTTGCAGATCAAGAAACACCTTCTCGCCAGAAACGTCGATCACACTGCTGACAGGATTCAGATCCATCCAGTTGAATTGATAAACATGTGACGTGGTGGTTTTTGCATCCTTCTCGATCTGCGTGAAGGTACAGGCACATTGCTGATCCATGGTTTGTTCGTACTGCCGCGGACCAAGTGATACATTCCCGGCATATGTTTTCAGTTTTGTCAACGCTTCCTTTTCGGTCGTTGCTGCCGGCATGGAAGCTTTTACCTTTTCAACGGCCAACGGAATAAGCAGCGTAAATACCGTCTTCAGATCGCGCGCTTCATCAACATTGTTGGTGTTGATGGTAATGTCGTCGACGTACGGCCTTCTTTCGCCGGCGCGCATGACACCGATGTACTTTGCCTTCTGAAGCGTCTGCATGGTAATGGCAAATTTGTTGCCCGCAACTTTGAACATTACCGAATTCACATTAATATCCGCGAGATTGAAAGTATACTCGGTTTCCACGGCGCCTTTGCTATCCGTTTCCCGCTGGCGCAGCAAAAGCGTTCCGGGTTCATCGAATTTGGAAATGAATTGCCCGATGGATTTGGTGCCGAGTGTAACGTCCTTGACATTGTTACCCAGCCACGTGATCATCCCATCGTAACCGGATACCTTGAGACGGCTTGCGGCCACCTTTTCTGCCGGTGGAATCGCTTTTTTTACAAGGTCACTGATATTTCGTGCGGACTCGATGTTGCTGGCGTAAATAACGACCAGGTCGTCGTATGACTGTACTTCCTTATTCTTGTAGACCTTCACCAGTTTCTGTTTGTTTTTTACCGCAAGGACGCTTGAGATAACATCTTTCTGGGTATTCTCGCGGACGGCGTACGGGTCAATGTCCGCCAGGTTGAATTCGTAAACAAAATTCGTCCTGTTGCCTTTCTGATCGATCTCATCATAGGCATATTTAATGGTGCCGGGTTGCGGGCTCTCAAGGGTCGCCTCGTAATTTTTGGAACCGGTCTGCACGGGGGTCACCGCTTGTTGCAGTTTGGTTACCAGAGCATTCAAATCCTGCGCAAGGGCGGAGTTGATAAAAAGACAGCACAGGAACAGGCTAATGATCAGATAGTATTTCTTCAAGGGGTTCATAAATGTATATATGAAAATTTAATCCTGCCTCACGCAGGCAAAAACAAGGCCGAACTTAGAAATTAAAAGCGTTCGGCGCGAAATTTGAACAGGAATATTTTTAATTTTTTATGACCGCTGGTGTCTGGGCAGGCCTCAATAGTTTACAAAGAAGGAATGAAAATTGACTCCCTTGAATTTGAAGATACGCTCTTCGGAAATTCGCTATGACGCGCCTGTACTGACTGATCCGGGGATGTTGATAATGAAAACCGAGCCTTTGCCAAACGACGATTTTACTTCGATCGAACCGCCGAGTTTCAGGACGATCTCTTTTACGATGAAGAGGCCCAGACCCGAGCCCGTCGACCTGTCTGTTGCCCGATAGTACATCTCGAAGATGCGCGACTGACGTTCTGCCTCAATCCCCATTCCGTTGTCGGCAATGGAAATGGCATAACCGGACTCCGTTTTCTTTAAATCGATGTGGATGTAGGATTCGGCCTTTGTCAGGTCGGCGTATTTAACACTGTTGCTGATGAGGTTATGCAGGACAACCTTCATGCGCTGGCTATCGCTGTTGACGACGGCGTCCGGGGGTACCGTGTTCCTGAAAATGATCTGTTTCGCATCCGGCCAGAAAGCAAGCTCTTTCAACACATCTTCAACAAGATCATGGAAGTTAAAACGATCGGGGTGAATGTCGAGGTGATAATTGCGGGAGAATTCGACCATGCTTTTGATAACCCGGTCGAGTTTTTGAATACTGAATTCGATGTGATCGTAATACTCCTTTACGCGTTCCTGGTCGTGTTCAATGCGCGCGATCTGAACGAGCCCCAAGACCGATTTCAGGGGCGCACTGAGATCATGGGAAGCACTGTACACGAAACGGTCCAGCTCGGACACCGTTTTGTCCAGTTGCTGAATAGTCTTCTCCAGTTTTTCTGTTCGTTGTGCAACCAGCGCCTCCAGCTGCTCATTGATCTCTCTCAGTTTTTGTTCGGCCTCCCGGAGATTTTCCCGCTGAAGCATGATCTGGTCGTTCTGTGAAGTGAGCTCTTCGTTTTGCGACTGTATTTCGTTGTTTTTTTCGATGATCTCGAGCGTCTGACGGTGCAGTGTTTTATTCTGCGATTTAATCTCGTCCAGGCGCTCCTGCAGTTCATTATTTTTTTGCCGGATCACTTTTGTCCGCTGACGTACCTTCTTTTTTAGTTTTCGTTTTTGTTTCACAAGATAACGAAGACGGAACCTCACTACCGCGATGGCGACAACGGCAAAAAGCAGAAAGACGGACAGCTTGAACCAGAGTGTCTGCCACCAGATGGGGTGGATGGTTATGGTGATCGCCCTGGGCAGCGTCGTCCAGCGGCCGTCGCTGTTCGATGCTTTCACATTGAACGTGTACCGGCCAGGGTCCAGGTTGGTGAATGTTGCCTTTCGTTCGGTACCGATCGCCTGCCACGAGGCGTCCAATCCATCCAGCCGGTAAGCGTAGTTGTTTCTTTCCGAGAAGCTGTACTCGAGCATGGCAAACTCGATCCCGAAAGAATTCTGATTGTAAGCCAGGTCGATGTGGGGGGTGACGATAATATTTTCGTGCAAAGGTGATCCGGGCCTGCCGATATTCGCTTCGATATTGTACAGCCAGAAGTTTGTGAACACGATCTCCGGCAGCTCGGTGCTGATCCTGATCTGTTTTGGCTGAAAGGCGTCCATTCCCTTGACCCCGCCAAAGAGCATCGTGCCGTCCGAACATACGAGGGCGCTTTGAGGATTGTATTGATTTCCCTGCAACCCATCGGCGGGATTATAATTCGCGAATGTTTCTTTCTCTGGATTAAAATCCGACAACCCTTTGTTGGTACTGATCCAGAGATGCCCGGTCGATGCATCTTCAAGGATGGCGTAGACGACATTGTTAGCCAGGCCGGACTTTTCATCGTAAAGTTGTGTTGTTAATCGCTCCGGATCCAGGCGCATGATACCCACACCGTTTGTGCCCAGCCACAGCATGCCTTTATCGTCTTCATGAATGGCGAGAACAGTCATGTCTTTTTTCAGTTGCCCCCCCGAGAGGGTGAGGAAACGACGGTTGACGCTGTCGTACAAATTCAACCCGCCAACCTCGGCCGCAACCCACACACGGTGACGGCGATCGATATGAATGGTTCGGATATGATGAAGGTCGACAGACAAGGTGTCGGACAATGGCCCCGGAAAGTGTGAAAATTTCTGATGCCGGACGTCAAAGTAGCTCACGCCACCGTCGAAGGTGCCGATCCATAGATTACCCTGACGGTCGGTTTTCAACGATGTTACCTCATCCGATAGCAGGCCGTTTGCGGGATTGCCGGACTTTCCAAAATGTTCATACGATCCGGTTGCGGGATCAAGCCTGAATAGCCCTGAGCCCCAGGTTCCGATCCATAAATTTCCAGCGGAATCAGTCTCGATGTACTTCGTTTTCAACACGGGATTGCCCAGGATCTTCAGCTCAATTTTCTCAAAAGCATCTTTCCGGATGTTGGCTATTCCGCCTTTGACATAGTTTAGTCCTCCACCATCTGTTGCAATCCATAAATCGCCGGAACGGTCTTCTGCAAAGCCAAAAACATTGTTATCGGCAAGGCTATGCGGCGCCCACACTTTTGATCTGACGGGGTTGAATTTATAAGCGTTCCTGTCGTATATGTTGATGCCGCCGAAATAACTTCCAATCCAGAGCCGGTCATGAGAATCAATGTAGAAGGCCTTGACAGCGTTGCTGATCAGGCTGGAGGGTTCAAGCGGATTGTGGGTGTAGGTCACAAAACGGCAATCCCCGAAAGGATCGTTGTCGCTGCTGAGGTAGGAGAGACCATTATCCGTGGCGATCCAGAAGTTTCCCTGCTTGTCTTCCAGGATTTTTTCAATCTGGTTGTTCTTTAAATCGTACGCTCCGGCGCCGGCGATATGATGTGCGATGCGCTGGTTTTGGTGATCGTAGGTATAGATACCGTCGTGCCAGGTACTGATCCAGAGCCTGTCTGACGAATCGAATATGAGACCTTGCACGCCGCTGCTGACAGAATCCCGCAGCACAGGCTGCAGTTTTCCGGTTGAGCGCGTGAATCGATTTATTCCGCCGCCATTGATCCCGATCAGCATGGCGTCATCGGCTTCTTCAATGATGGCACTGATCCAGCCGGATCCTGGAATTTTGGATGAAATATCGACGTTTGTAAAAACAATTCCCGATGTTATCTGATCAGGTATCTTAAAGTAACTGAACCCGGTATCCTTGAAGCCGATGAACAGCGTGCCATCGGAACTTTCGCCAATGGTGCGGATGAGATTGCTGCCGATGGAATTCGGATTTTTCGGGTCGTGGGTAAAACGGCGAAAGTTGTCTGCCTGACGGTCGTACCAGCACAATCCTCCATTGAGGTCGCCTACCCATAGGTTGTGGTACGAATCTTCAAAGAGGCAGAAAATAAAATTGCTCGCCAGGCTGGAAGGATCGGCGGGATCATGGCGATACTCCACAAGGTTGCTGCCGTCGTACCGTTGAAGTCCGTCTTCCGTTCCGAACCAGAAAAAGCCCTGGTAATCCTGTACAATAGCCCTGACGTTTCCATTGGCCAGGCCATCTTCGGCCGTAATGTGATGGAATTTTATCTCCTGCGCGAATGATATGACGAAAGCAAGGTGCAGGAATGCAAAAGAGCACAGCGCCTTTGCAATATTCTCCGCATGGATGAACCGGTTAAACAAGACCATGAACCAGATTGAACAGGGACATTTACAGAAGAAGGTACAAAAATTATTTAAATCAAGGCTGCCACTGTGATAAACTTAAGTAAATAATTATGTTTTCGGGGTGGTTGTTTCCCGGGAGGGAAGCGCAAGGATCACCCGGCTATAAAGAGCAGCAACTCGTTTTTTTATGCGGCGTTCGAGTCGGGACCACACGGTATTTTGCAGCGCAGTATAGCTTTTAGCGTTGTGTTGCTGAGCATCTACGTGAGGTACTTTTGAAAGTGCACCCGCCGCCACTATGTGAAATCCTATGCATTGAAACTCACAATGTCAGATGACATAAAGACTTTAATGATTTGAAGGACTTGAACCGAAGACGTTAGCACGCTGACCTGTGCTAAACAATGGTGCTGAACAAACGTCTGTCGTTGTTCCGCGTAATGAGGATGAGTCCGTTCGCCTGCTTTAACGACGGAGTTCTTGTTGCCGGGACTACGTATGTAATGTTTCGGGATTATTCTCTCGCCGGGCCACTTTATCATTCATTTAGTTTGCATCGGCATCCAACGCGCTTTAGTGCGGAGTGCATATCCTAATAATGTGAAATTGATAAAAAGAAGGGAAGTGGGGCGTAGGCTTAAAGCAGGACTGTTTACGTCGTTCGCGCTCCTGCTTGCTGGTAATTTTGGATATAGCCAGTGCGTGGGCCTGCCGCCCGTATCTTCCCTTGGAAGCAATAAGATACCCATTGGCCTATGCGCGCCGGTAGATGCCTCACTTACCTACAACATCATCTTTACATCGCCCGTCACGAACGGTACCCTGGAACTAGTTTACAATTGGGGCGATGGTACACCCGATACGGTCGTTCCTTTTACGATTGGCGATAAGAAGTATTCGTCTGCGCTTGATCATAATTTTCCGACGGAGAGTGACTGCGAATATGTCGTCGCCATGACGATGCGTTACAACGGCGTCATCTGTACCAATACCCGTCAGACGCAGAAAGTTGCGTCGTGGCAGACAGAAGGTCACAATGGTGGATCGATTGTGCTGATGTCACCCGTAACAAAATCCACGCAGCATATCGTCTGTGAAGGCACCCCGGTTGACGTAATCTTCGAAGATGAATCCGAGTGGAATTGCAGCGCGGAATACACCGCGAATAGTGCGGTCGATCCTATCGAAACGCCGAACCAGGAATCACGTTGGCAGCAGATCGTTTATAACACAGGCGTATCCGATAATCTGATTCCTGGTCTGGCGGTCGATGGGGTTCCCGTAACAGGTACTGATGGCGCTTCTATGCTCCACGGATATCAGGATCCGCGTGGCGTCTATCATATGACAGCACCGGTAGTCGTCCTTGAAAACAGGAAGCGAGCTTCTTTGCGGATCACTGCGCCCGGCGGTTACGGCACTGGTTTTCCCAAAGCAGGGCAGACGTTCGAACTGACACTGCGGTACTGGAATTTTTGTAATCCCTACGACGATCCCGCGATACCCGGACCCCCGAACGATCCCGTTAATGGTGACCATCCCCCGGTAGAAAGCAAAGCTTTTGTAAAAATCCAGGCCGCACCGGCAGCACTGCATCCCAATTCCGAATCCGTATGTTTGGGAACCACACCATCTCCATTTCGTGTTACCGGCGTCCCTGCGAATGCTACAATCCAATGGTATGCTAACATCGCAGGGTCTGACGAGCCTGGTGTGCTGATATCAACGGGCACTAAAACCACACTGCCCGTTACCATCCATCCCGAATGGGAAGGCAACGTCAGGGCTGGAGTATACAAGGCGTGGGCGAGCTATACCCCGCGTGTAGCCGGTGCGGTCAATTGTGAGAGCCCGAAAACATTAATTACACGCATTGTCAGGGAAGAACTGCCGGTGCCCGATCCGTTGCACGGGTTACCTGCATCGGTTTGCAATCAATCTACCTTTACGGTAACCATGCCGCCTTCTTTATCCGGGCAGTCCGGGAGCGCGACGCGCTATCAATGGACCGGTTCCGAAGGCGTCGTATTATCCGCTGTTACGGATACAACCGCCACTTTCAAGGTAAACATCACAAGGTTTGAAAACGGGATGCATGCGGACCGCACCGTAGCCATAACGCGTGAATATACCACGGCGCCGCAGTGCGCCAGTTCACGAACTTTTACTTTTAAAGTGTTCCAAGCACCCCTGAGCGGAACGATAACCGCCGTGGCAGATGTCTGTGAAACAACCGCTGTCGATACGCTTCGACTGGCCGGCGACCGTGGGAGGATTGTGCGTTGGGAAATGAAAAAAGAAAATGGCACGTTTGAAACCTACCTTGAGGGGGAAACCAAAAAGGTATCGCCAGGACTGCTACTGCCCGGCGTTTATACTTTCAGGGCTGTCGTTGCCAACGGTCCGTGCGCTGAAGTCTATAGCAACGAACAAACTGTAACAGTGTTCAAAGCGGCCGATGCCGTTGTATCTGCGGGCGAAGATCAGTTCATATGCACTTCACTTTCATCGGTGTCGCTGGGCGCAAGCGATCCCTTCCCGGGCACGGGTAAATGGTCATACGTTTCGAGCGTTCCCACAGGCTTGCCGGCGCCGGCGTTCTCGACAAACCTTCAG
>DASPJC010000015.1:0-7174 GCA_035628815.1 Ohtaekwangia sp.
GCCAGGAACGCCACGATTGTATCAGCCCATGTTACAATGGCCGCTGACTGAACAAGGTTTTCCGATTTTTTTACGTAAGAGCCATAGGTGATCAGGCCACCGATGCCGAGCGATAGCGTAAAAAATGCCAGCCTTAGCGCATCGAAAATCGTTTGTGCCGTGATGGCCGTGAGATCGGGCACCAGGTAAAACCGGATCCCCGCTGCCGCGTTTGGCAAGGTAAGACTGTACAAAATCAGGCCGATGAGCATCAGCAAGAACGCGGGCATCATAAACCTGTTTGCCGCTTCGATTCCCCGGGTGATCCCGCGGCTTACGATCAGCGCTGTAATCAATATAAAAACGAAGGATAGAACGATGTTCAGAACGGTGCCTTTAATGAAAGATTGAAAAAACAGCCTGTAGTCTGATACGCTCAGAAGGTCATGGAATGCAATTTCGAAAGTACCCCATTGTCCACCCGGCGACAACGTTGTAGTAGGAGAGAATGAAGATCCCGCTGACCACGCCGCCGAATCCAACAAGACCCCATCTTTTTCCGCCGAACCGGGTATAGGCGCCGTATGCATCCGTTCCGGCCGCGCGGCCAATGGCGATTTCGCCGACCATCACGGGAAAGCAAAACAGGAAGATGCAGAGCAGGTAGATGATAACAAATACGGCCCCGCCGTTTTGTCCCGCCAGATACGGAAAGCGCCAGATATTGCTCAGACCGATAGCTGAACCGGTAGCCGCCAGGATAAAACCCAACTTACCGGAAAAACTTCCTCGGATCGACATCAGGTGGTTTTGTTCAGGTTGTAAACTAGAGGATAAACTATAATTATCAAAAAGCGGTTAAAGAACTGCACGGATTAAAATTTTAAGGCCATAAAACCTGATAAAAAAGAAATAACTAACTTGGAAATCGGAACAGCAGCGACAGGCATATGGATGAATTCAGGAAACTGACGACACAGGAAAAGGCGCTCAGGATAAATTTAAGCAGGGCGATCTACGGATCGTTTGCAGAAATTGGTGCGGGGCAGGAGGTCGCTGCAAATTTCTTTAAAGTAGGCGGCGCATCCGGCACGGTGGCAAAAACGATGTCGGCTTACGATATGAAATTCAGCGACGCCATCTACGGTGTTTGCGATCGTTATGTGTGTGAAGACAGGTTGCTGAAAATGCTCGATCACGAATATGTGCTGCTGCCGGAACGCCTTCCGCACCGCCTGGAGTCCACACGCTTCTTTGCTTTTGCCGATACGGTTGAGGTATTGAATTATGAGCGGACCAACCAGGGTCACGGCTGGATTGGCCTGCGTTTTCAGCTCAATCCGCAAACAGAGCCGAATGATTGCGTGATCCACGTTAAGATGCATGACACAGACCCCTTGCTGCAGCAGTTTGCCATCGGGATCGTCGGCGTTAACTTGTTGTATGCCTGTAATTTCATGAGCGATCCGGAGGATATCCTGATGTCCCTCCTGGATGGCCTGACCCAGCGACGGATTGAGATCGACATGTTCCGCCTGAGCGGTCCCGATTTCAAACATGTCGATAACCGCCTGATGGCCCTGAAGCTTGTTAAAAACGGATTGACGAAAGCGGCCATGTTTGGTCCTGACGGCAACGTGATGCAACCTTCGGACGAATTGTACAAAAAGAATGTGCTGGTACTGCGTGGAAGGTTTCGTCCGCCCACACACGTCAATGTCGACATGCTGTTGACTTCACGCCGGCATTTTAAACATGAGCCTGACGTCGAACGCTCAAAGATCGTACTCCTGACAGAGCTCACGCTCAACGACCTCAGTCCCGATGGAAAGATCGACGAAAAGGATTTTCTCCACCGCGCCGATATCATTTGTTCGCTTGGGCAAAGCGTTTTGATCTCCAATTACTTTGAGTATTACCGCCTGGTAGATTATCTCTCCCGCATCACGAAAGGCAAAAAGATCGGGATCATCATGGGTATCTATGCGCTGCAAAAAGTATTTGAGGAAAAAACATATGAAAATACCCGTGGCGGAATTCTGGAATGTTTTGCTTCCCTCTTCGGCACCAATGTCAAGCTTTATATTTATCCGGCTTTGCGCAAGGAAGGTTCCGAACTTTTTACATTAAAGGACTTTGAAACCGAGCTTCCTGCCAACCTGAAGCATCTGTTCCGGTACCTCATGGACAACAACAAGCTCGAGGATATCAACGACGCGAACGTCCGCAACCTTCAGATCATATCCGATAATGTTCTGGCCATGATCAAGAAAGGCGAGCACGGCTGGGAGAAATTTGTGCCGCACAAGGTGGAGGAAGCGATCAAGGAGCATGGCCTGTTTGATTATCCGCACACGGTCGCAAGGACTGTTCCGTTTGATAAGTAATGCAGTTGCACAATGACGATCTGGCCAAACTGATCCTGCGCATAGCCTGCGGCGGAATTTTGGTCTTTCATGGCGTCTTCAAGGTGTTTACCGATATCCAGCATGTTAAGGATATGGTTTCAAACGCAGGTCTGCCCTCGGCAGTAGCATACGGAAGCATCATTGGCGAATTCATCGCGCCGCTTTTCCTGATCGCCGGATTCAAGACCCGGATAGCAGCGCTCATCATCGCTTTCAATATGCTGATGACGGTACTGGTCGCACACCGCAATCTCGTCTTCCGCATAAATGATTTCGGTGGCTGGATGATTGAGACCAATATGCTTTTCATGTTCATGGCGCTCGCGATCGTCTTTGCGGGTGCAGGGCGGTACAGTGTTTCAGGAGGAACGGGGCGGTGGGATTGAACCAGGCGCTGCCAGCCGTGGGCCTCGAGCTGATTTTTTAAGCGACAGGAAGCACCCGATCTGTTCAGTGTGCCTAAAGCCTAAGTTTCAGGTCTAACCCCTGATTTTTTTAAAATAACTTCTTGCTTCTGCCATGACCTTTGGCGCAAGTACAATTCCGGATAACATGGTAGGAATGGCCATCAACGCGAAGGCAAGGTCGATCACATTCAGAACGATTTCCATGGATACCACTGCGCCGATCGCGATGGTGCTTAAATAAAAGTAGTCATACCACCGGCTGTTCTTATAGCCGACCAGAAACGACAGCGCTTTCCGGCCGTAGTAGCTGAATGAAAACAAAGCGCTGATCGCGAAAATAAAAGTACACACCAGCAGGATGTAGTCACCCCCAAAAGGCATTGCAGCACGGTAGGCCATGGAAGTCAGGGTTATCCCGGTAGCAGATTTTGTTTGCCATACGTCAGTGACCAGTATCGCAATTGCTGTCAAAGAGCAGGAGAGTAATGTATCGATGGCCGGACTTAACATCGACAGCAAGCCTTCTTTTACAGGCTCGGTACTTTTTGCTGCTCCCATGGCCATCGGCGCAGTGCCAATGCCGGCTTCATTGGAAAATGTAGCTCTGCGAACACCCAGCATAATGATACCGCCCAGGATGCCGCCGAGAAAGGGATCACCATGATAATGTGTTGCGGCAAACGCGTCCGTAAAAATCAGCCCCACGTAATGCGGAACACGCTCGCGATACGCCACCAGTATCACAGCGACTGAAACGAAATGGATCACGATCATCAAAGGCACCATTCTGCCGGCCCAGTTTCCGATCCGCTGGATTCCGCCGACGATCACCAGGGATACCAGCACGCCAATCATCAGACCAATCAAAAGTTTTGTCATGCTGATGGGTGTACTGCCCAGGTAGAAAAAAGATTCTTCTACACCCCATTGCTTCAGGCCGATATCCACCACGGCCTGTGTTAACTGGTTCGCCTGAAATATCGGGAGGGATCCAACCATGCAGCAAATGCAAAACAATACCGCGAGTGGATACCATCGCTTTCCCAGTGCTTCCCGGATCACATACATCGGGCCGCCCTGGATTTCCCCCTCGTGATCTTTCCCGCGATAAAGACTGGAAAGTGTGCTGGTGAAAAAATTTGTGGCCATGCCGATGCACGCTGTCACCCACATCCAGAATAAAGCCCCCGGTCCGCCCATCGCGATCGCCGCGGCCACACCGGAAAGATTACCCATGCCGACGGTAGAGGCGAGTGCTGTCGATAATGCTTTATACGGAGTAATTTGTCCCGGTGCACCGGGATCTTCGTGTTTACCGCGCAGGATATTGACAGCATGCAAAAAATACTTGTACGGTAGGAACCGCGAGTAGCCCAGAAAGAATAAACCTCCGCCGATGATCAGAAAAAGAACAGGCCACCAAATGAATGCGGCTGTGGCAGCCAGAGAATTATTGAGCGACTCCAAGTAGTTAAGATTAATTTTTTCTGAATGTCTGGTACGGCCGATAACCCTGCCGGTGCTTGGGGTTAATCACGACGGCTGCCCTGCAACCTTGCTGTCATTAGCCCGCCGCAGGGCATTTAAGTACCAAGCTAAAAATAAATCAAGCCAAGTTAAAAATAAATAACAGGCTACGGGTATAATCTTGGATCGTTTCAAACGGATGCGGGCTGTGATTTTTTAATCAGCGGTGATCGCACAAATAAAAATTTCTGACCAAACGGAATCCTAAATGTAATTGTTGCGTTCAAGGGCATTAACTACAGCTTTAATCTTTGAATAATGGTATTCGTCGGCGCCCCCAACCTGTTCTTTCTGCTTGAAATTATCATTCGTAAGCTGCCTGACAAAAGTTAATCTTCATGACCCCGTTACTTTGACCATCCTTCCTAAGCCTACCGTTCTGTTTTAAGTTTTTAACATCAAATTAAGCAGCGTATGACGCAACTTGAGCATGCAGAAGTAAGCGTGTGGCAGGACCTTTTTACCGCCATCATTGAAGATGCGGATTCAAATATTTTGTTGCTGGACGAAGCATTCCGGATCATTAGTCTGAATTCTGGCTTTTACTGGATTTTCCTGGAAACGTATGGCATTGAGTTAAAAAAAGGAAATTCAATTCTGGAGTCGATGGAAGGTATAAATCCGAGTCTGACGCAGGAGTGGAAGGAACGCTGCCTGATAGCCCTGAGCGGGACGCCTATAAAAGTTGAGGATGCCTTTGAGATTGATAACAGGACGTATTACTGGGAAATGCATTTTAAGTCGAGCGCCCGGCCCGGCGGTTCGCAGATCATCTCTGTTTTCAGTCGCGACATCACCGTAAGGAAGGCTTATCAGCAAAAGATCCTCGGCAATGAGGCAAACCTGAGGTCTATCCTCAATACCATCGAAGACAGCATCTGGCTGATCAATACCGATTGCGAGCTCATTGATTTCAACAAAGAGTTTTACCGGAAATGCAAGCAGACGTTCGGTATCAAACTGGAAAGGGGTGGAAGCATCCTGGAACTGATCCCGGAGACGATGGCCGACCTGCGCGAACAATGGCGGATACGATATGAAAGCGGTCTGAAAGGAAGACCGGGTAAGTACTTTGATACCTACCCGGTGGACCAGGACTGGCGGACGTATGAAATTAAAACCTATCCGATTGTCGGTAATGGTGTGGTAACGGGACTGACCATCTACTCCCGTGACATTACGAACCAGAACAGGGCAGAGGATCTGCTCAAAAGACAAAACGAGGAACTGATCAAGATTAACGCCGAACTCGATCGTTTCGTGTACAGTGCTTCGCACGATTTGCGTGCACCCCTGATGTCGGTGAAGGGTTTACTGAACATGATCACCATCGATCCGGACGCGGATAATCGCGATCATTATCTTTCACTGATTGAAAAAAGTGTCGGGAAGCTCGATAATTTTATATCCGATATCATTCATTATTCACGCAATGCACGGATGGATGTGCTCCTGAAGGAAATCGACTTTCACGAGCTGCTGCAGGAATCGATCGACTCACTGAAGTATATGGAAGGTGCCAGCCAGGTCAGAAGCATACGGAAGATCAGTATCAGTGGCGCATTCTATTCCGACTTCAGTCGTTTACTGATCATCTTCAACAATATGATCTCGAATGCAGTGCGCTACCGCGACTGCTGGAAAAAAGATTCCTACCTGAAAATTGATATCACCGCAGATGCCGAAAAAGCCACCATCATATTTTCAGACAATGGCGTTGGAATTCCGGCTGAGTATCTTGACAAGATCTTTAAAATGTTCTTTCGCGCCAATGCGGACAGCAAGGGTTCGGGGCTAGGACTATACATTGTTAAAGGTGTGGTTGAAAAGCTGCAGGGAACGATCAAGGTGCAGTCGGCCGTTGGCGAAGGTACAACCTTCACCATCGACATCCCGAATCAGAAGAGGTTTGAAGGGGTTGAATGATCGGTAACGCGCTAAAAAACAGCACGGAAAAGCAGGAACAACGTTCCGGCCATGATCATAACAACGGGTAGTGTCAGGAACCAGGCCATCAGAATATTTCGGACGGTGTCGTGCTGGAGATTTTTTACGCCTTTGCTGGCGACCATGCTTCCCGCGATGCCCGAAGAGAGCACATGGGTGGTACTCACTGGCAATCCAAAGTAGGACGACATGCCGATCGTACTGGCAGCAACCAGTTCGGCACTCGCCCCCTGCGCATAGGTAAGGTGTTCCTTCCCGATCTTTTCGCCTACGGTTTTAACGATCCTTTTCCAGCCAATCATTGTGCCCAGTCCCAATGACAGGGATATCATGAGTATAACCCAGCGGGGCGAATAATCGGTGACCTTTCTCACTTCCTTCAGCTCATGCTTCAGGGTTTGCTTGTCTCTTTCACTGAGCTTGACTTCGTCTTTTTTGGCGATGTCGCCCAGGTCGCGATCCATTACCATAATGTCGCGCCGTACCAGGAATCGTTCGTTGCGGGGGATGTCGCCGATGTCATCGAGCCCGGCGAAGCGCTGCTGCAAGCGGCTCGTCATTAATTTCGTCGCAGCCAGTTTTTCACGGTCGGGTGCGGAGAGCGACATCGGATCAATTGTTGAAACAACCTGTTCTATGCGTGTGAGCGATTGGGGAAGGGGTGCGGGTTCGAAATTCCTGTCCAGCGCAAAGTACACCGGAACGATACCAATCAGGATCAGCATCACGAGCCCGACACCTTTCTGTCCATCGTTTTGTCCATGAAAAAAACTTACCAGTGTACAGGTTACAATAAGGACACCGCGGATCCACGCGGGTGGTGGCTGATTTTTCTTCGGTTCTTTGAAAAGACTATCGCCATATGCAGTCTTCCTGGTCAGTGACCGGAGGAAATACATCAGGACA
>DASPJC010000016.1:0-7516 GCA_035628815.1 Ohtaekwangia sp.
GCCTCCGCATTGACCGGGGAAGGCATCAGCGAGGTTTGGAATACAATACAAACCTTCCAAGGGCAAAGCCTGTCAACCGGGTTTCTTGCCGCGAACCGTGGTCAACAAAACATCGCGTGGATGCATGAATACTTTTTTCAGTTGCTGGCATCCGAAACCCGGCACCCGGCCCTTTCCGATAAAAAAAAGGAACTCGAGGAACGGGTTGCCATGCAAGAGCTTTCACCCCATGAAGCGGCGATGGCATTACTGCACGCCTATCATGACGTCGTCAGCAGCAGATCCTGAAACCAAAACGCAGCCAGAATTTTTTCCACCGAACCGTCAGCGTTTTTTCGCTGATAGGAATAGTTCTTTTTCAGAATTTTACCCTGCCGGAGGGGCACCGGTTGCCGGAAGATCGGCCCGTCATAGACAAACGTGTGGAATTCGCCACCCTCGCCACAGGGATCCACAGCAGGGCCTAATCCGTCGAGCCACTGTCGGTCCATGGTCTTGCCCAAGTCCTCAGCCGAAAAGAACTTTGCATCGGCCGCGCAGATCAGGGTCTTGAAATCCGATCCGATGAAATCGCTTGCCAGCAAACCGGTGTCAATACCCCATAGCGGAAATCGTGCTTGTAGTTGTGAATCCCGGATCAGATCCTCGCGGAACTGCCTCAGGTCCTCCAGGAAAATATCACCGAAGACGACTTGACAAATACCGTCCTGGCGACATAGCCCGTAGAAAGCGCGCATGAGCGAGGCATACGCTTCTGCGTCATTTGATTCCGGCAGGTAGAGTTTCACCAGTGGTATACCTATATTCTCCGCCTGCCGCTCAATTAAGGTTTCGTGTATGCCATGCAGATCTACGCGCCGAGATCCTTTGCTGATCACCGTGTGCAAATGAACTACATCGCAATCGCCGGACGCCATCGCCTTAAAGAGCGCAAAAGCCGAGTCTTTACCGCCGCTCCAGCTTATCGTTACTTTCTTTCTTGAAACCATAGGGACAATGTCTGCATCCGTTTTTACAACAATAGCCTCGCTTCAGGTGGTAGGCTTCGGTGAATACGACAAGGCCGTTTTCCATATAGAAAAGCGTTTCATCTTCCGGCTTCTGTTCATCATGTCCTTCTACCATTTTGCAACGAGCTTAATATATCCGCTTCGGCCCCGCGTTTGAAAACCGGCAATTTCCTGGTAGCGTTGATCGAATATGTTTTCTACTTTAAAAGCCAATGATAAATTTTTAAGCGCTTCCCAGTTGACGCCGATATCTACCAGGCTATACGCGCCGATCCTGATATGGGACAATGCGCCGAACGGACCCAGCGTATCTTCGTATCCCGGATCATATCGCGCGCCTGCAAAACGGTAACCCGCGGTAACGACGAGTGGCGGCGTAATGCGATAGCCGGTTTGCACAGACGCCATGAGCCGGGGACGCCTTGACAGGATATTGCCTTTAAATTCCTTGTCGAGAAAAGAACCGAAATTATACAGCTGCACATGATTACCCCCGGTTTCCTCCGCTTTAAGGTCCTGCCCGCGAATGGTGATTCTGCCCGTCGTCCACGTGAAGTTACCCTGCAGCCACGCCCGGCCGATAACGATATGGCTACTGCATTCGAACCCTTTCGTGTGTTGTTGCCCGATATTGATGTAGCGGTCACCACGATAATCAGCGAAGTCCAGGTCGTCCTGTGCCTTACCGCTATTCCACAGGTAAATATATTCGATAGCATTCCGGACCGTGGTTGTAAAAGCCGACACCGTGAAAAAACTTCCGTTTGAAAATTCCTTTTTTACGCCGGCCTCGTACGACACCGATTCCTCAGCATCGAGATCCCGGTTTCCCCGTGAGGCATACGAACCGAAATCTTTTGTCGGATCAAAAAGCTGGTACAACGATGGCGCATTGTATCCCGTGGCATACGATAAATAAAGCAACAGGTTTTGGTCCACCTGGTAGGAAGGATTCAGCTCGAATGTAGAATAGCTTCCAAAACGCGAATGATGACTGAAACGCGTCCCGCCGGATATCCCGAATTTACCAAGCGTGTAACGCAGCTCCCCAAATGCATAAACTGTCTTTGACGAGACATCGAGGGAGTCATAGTTTACCACCGACTCAAACGGCCCGAATGCGTTGGAGAAAAAATAAGTATCAAATGTCATCTCGTCACGGAACAGTCCTCCTCCCGCTACGCCATGAATCCGGGCACCGTCGAAATTCAGCTGCAGTTCATGCGTTTGATGGTTACCCCGATATCGTCCCCGGAAATAGGATTGATCATATGTCCCGGCGTCGTCGATCACGGAGGAATCGTTCTCATTAAAACGATTCATGTCACTCCATGAACCGATTGCATTGATCCTGACATGACTATTGATCGTGTATCCCACGCGGTAATCGAAGAGGTTACGCTTAAAATCCAGATAATTATTATCGTCATCCGCGAACGCACCATCATCAATATAAGCACGCTGATCCGTCCGTTTGAATGACAGAACATTGTCCCATTTTTTGGTTTTGAATCCCAGCTTTACAGCGCCATCGGTTTTTCTGAAATCGTCAGCATCCCGGGTGGTAAATGCGCCGGGAGACAGCTGTTCTTTGATCGTGGCATCGAGCCCGTTGACATGCTGATTGATGACGGAACCGACAACATAGAAGCCTCGTTTCAGCGAGTACCGCAAATCAATCGTCTCGGTAAAGGCGGATGAACCGTGGCCAAACGTGGCAGCCTGCAACGATGCATTGCCATGCAGTCCGGCATGGCCGTTTTTACGGGTAATAATATTAACCACACCGCCAATCGCCGAACCGCCGTAAATGGTGCTGTGCGAGCCTCTTATGATTTCGATCCGTTCAACATTCGCAAGAGAGATTTCAGAAAGGTCGACCGCGGCATTCGGTGATGACGGATCCATGATACGGATACCGTCAATCATCACAACGACCTGGTTACTATTCGCGCCGCGCATAAACAGGCCCTGGTTCGATCCCGGTGTCTGGTTGTTGCCCACCACGTAGACACCTTCCTGGGAACCCAGCAGTTCCCCGACCGAATTAAAAACAGATTTCTCGATTGTGTTACTGGTGATCACAGAAACACTGCGTGGAATTTCAATAACAGGCTGCTCTGTCCGGGTCGCCGAGACGACCACTTCCTGGAGCAATGTCTGTCTCAGGGAATCTTGTGCCGAGGCAAGCCAGGCAGATAGTAAGCCGCAAAGGGCCAACAACATTTTTTTTCTCATAGCATTATTAATTGGGTTAAACACTATGAGCCTTGGAAGAAAATAAGAATAACGGGCCTGAACCCGAATACTCATTGCCTTTCACCCGAAAGCTCTGATACGTTGTGGATCTACGGCAGGTCTCCTGGCTCTTCACATTGCTGACGCCTTCCCGAACGACGCTGATAGCCTCAGCGCGCTCAGTGGCTATTGATGGTCAACAATTCAAGTGAATCACAGTTGCGGGGACAGCTCCGGTATTGCACCGGTATTCCCTATTAATCCTTTGCTGAAGGCTTCAGCACAAGAACCGCGAATCCGCAACAAACATACAGCGCAAAACACAATTCACCAATTTCAGCCTGCTGAATCAGCGGCAGGTTGAATATATTGCGGTCATGAGAACGCTGTTCCTTTTCATGGCGCTGGCCTTGGCTGGATGTGAGGCCGGAAAAAATAACCATGGCGAAGCTACCAACGACACGTCGGTCACGCTGAAGTACGCTGAAGGCTTTCGCGTTTCATCAGGTAACGGTCATACGCTGGTGGAAGTGATCTATCCATATCAGGGTGCGAAGGCAGGTTATAAATATCTGCTGGTACCGCGTGAAGCCGAAGTTCCGCCACATCCTGGCGATGTCAAGGTTATACGGGTACCCCTGACCTCGGTCGTTTGCACCTCAACATCGCATATCCCGCTCCTCGACTACCTTGGCGAAACCAACGCGCTTGTCGGATTTCCAACCACGGATTACATCAGCTCCAAAAAAATGAGACAGCGCGTTGACGCGGGCAAGGTACACGATCTGGGAATTGACAAAGGTCTTAACCTTGAACGGCTGGCCATGCTGCAACCCGATATGGTGATGGGCTATACCATGAGTGGCGATTACGGTCAATTCAGGAAAATGGAGGATCTGGGAATTCCGGTGGTGCTGAATGCCGACTATCTTGAAAAACATCCGCTGGGCAGAGCCGAATGGATCAAGTTCATGGCGTTATTTTTTAACAAGGAGAAAGCTGCCGATTCGGTCTTCCATATCATTGAGCAAAATTATCTCGAAGCCCTGAAACGGGTTGAGCGTTCCAGCGATAAGCCCACGGTTTTGAGCGGCATTGTGTACGGTGACGCGTGGTTTATGCCGGGAGGACAAAACTATGCCGCGAGACTTTTTAAAGACGCAGGATGCAGATACCTGTGGGAAGACAACAACGACCACGGCTATCTTGAGTTGAGTGTCGAGGCTGTCTATGAGAAAGCTCATATGGCAGACCTGTGGATCGGAGTCGCCGATTTCAAATCGCTTCGCGACTTGCAGTCGGCTGATCATCGTTATGGAAAATTCAAAGCTTTCCGGGACCGGAAAGTATACACCTACGACGGGCGGAAAGGCGCAAAAGGGGGAAGTGAATTCCTGGAGCTGGGATATGTAAGACCGGATATCATTCTAAACGACCTGGTGAAAATCGCGCATCCTGAATTAATGCCTTCATACGAACTCTATTTTTACAAAGCACTGGAGTAGGCAACGCTGTTAAACCGGCACGTTGTCGTGGTCGGTCACAATCTCCATGCCCGCATCCTGCATGGCGCCGAAGCCACCATAGATATTTTTCAGGTCGGTGAAACCTTCTTTTTTCATCATGGAAATTGCCGTCATCGAACGGTAGCCTCCGCCGCAGTGAACGAGATAAGGTTTGCGCTTATCCAGCGAGGCCAGGTTACCGGGAAAATCTGCAAGCGGCAGGAACGTGGCGTCCTTCAAATGCGCAACATTCCATTCCCCGGGCTTCCGAACATCCAGCACAGCCACACCGTTGTTCACACCGGACTTCATTTCTTCTGCCGGAATCGATTTAACGACATCAAGCGGTTTATCCCAGGACGATACGCCACCCTCGAGGTATCCGATTACTTTTTCATATCCCACGCGCGCGAGCCTGAGTACGGTCTCTTCTTCTTTTCCGTTTTCGGTGATCAGCACCAGGGGGGTCCGGATATCGATCAATGTTCCTACCCAGACGGCGAACTGCCCGTTAAGTCCAATGTTAATCGAACCGGGTATAAATCCTTTCTCGAAGTCGTCGGCTTTGCGGGTATCCAGCATCAGCGCTCCACCCGATACCGCTTCCTTAAATTTCAACAGGCTTAAGGCCACGGTATTCTTGCGGATGACCTGTTCCAGTGGTTCGTATCCCGTTTTATTGATGCGGGCATCCTCGAAAAAATACTGCGGCGGAGGAAGGATTCCCTCCGTGAGACGTTCGACGAACTGTTCGCGGCTCATCGGCTGCAACGCATAATTGAATTTCTTTTGCTCGCCGATGGTGGAGAACGTTTCTTTCCCGATGTTCTTCCCGCACGCGGACCCCGGGCCGTGCGCCGGATAGACGATCACATCATCGGGCAGCGTACGGATCTTTGTGGTCAGCGAATCGTACAGCATGCCGGCCAACACTTGCGGACTGGCCACACCATCCAGCAGATCCGGCCGGCCGACATCACCAACGAACAGCGTGTCGCCGGTGAAGATGGCATGAGGCCTGTCGTTTTCATCGAGCAACAGGAAACAGGAAGATTCAGGCGTATGGCCAGGCGTGTGCAATACCTGGATCGTTATTTTTCCAAGGCGAAACTTTTCGCCATCCGTGGCATTGTACACTTTATAACTGGTATCGGCTTTAGGCCCGTAGACAATGGGTGCATTTACTTTTTTTGCCAGGTCAATGTGACCTGATACAAAATCAGCATGAAAATGTGTTTCGAACACATACCTGATAGAAGCATTTCTTTTCGCCGCCAAATCAATGTATGGCGCCGTTTCACGCAGGGGATCAATGATGGCTGCTTCACCATCTGACTCGATGTAATACGCTGCTTCGGCGAGGCAATTGGTATAAAGTTGCTCGATGTACATTCGTTTTGGTTCTAAAAGCCTGAAAACATTACAAATCTCCTAAAAAATCCCCGCATTTCATTCCAGGCACCTACCTTTGTAAATGAAATGAAAGCCGCGAGCTGCTTTTTCGGGTTTCTGCTGATCACATTTTTTTCAGCCGCCCACAACTACACTGTATTTGAAGAGAATGGTAAAGTAGGTCTGAAAAACGATCAGGGAGAAGTACTGATTCCGGCACAATACCAGGCCCTGGGGTGGAGTAACGGTGAACTTTCATTTGTAAATAATGTCACCGGTTACCAGATGAACGGTCTGTGGGGACTGATCGATCTCAGCAACCACAAAGTAACTAAACCGACATTTGAAACCATTATCCCAGGGGAGGGATCACTGTTAATCGCCCAGAAAAAATCGCCGCTATCACTCAGGATCGTCGCGGGCTGTGTAACGACAGAAGGGAAAGAAGTTATTCCATTCAGTTATGACGGCGTCAAAATTGCGTCACTTCGTGCCATTGTATTTACGAAGATCGGCAACGAATACAAGTACGGACTGATCGACCTGGAGAACAAAACTCTGATTCCCCAGCAATACAAAAACGTCCGGTCAATCGGCAGTTTGCGTTATGCTGTGGAGGACTTCAGCAACAGGATCGCGCTCTTTACCGAAGCCGGGAAGCAGATTTCGTCATTTAACATCGACACGATCGGCATCTTTACCCGAAATTATGCGATCATCCACCAGAACTTACAACAGGGCCTCATCGACCGCAACGGGGAGATCAAGCTGGAACCGAAGTTTCGGGAAATCGTAATTCGCGAGGACGGCACTATCCATGCACGCCAGGCAGACGAGTGGTATTTCCTCGACGGTGCGAATAAACTAATCCAGAAAACGCTGGCAGACAAAATTGAACCGGTAGGAAAAAATCTTTTAAAGGTCAGCATGTCCGGCAACGTAATGCTCACCGATCCATCGTTAAAACCTGTCACATCCGCGCACTACAAGTCGCTATCGGCTTTTCAGAACGGAAAAGCTGTATTTCAGATGGGTGATAAATACGGGCTGATTCGAAAGGACGGTTCTGTGGTTATTCCCGCGCACTACAATGCATTGGTGCAGGATCGTCAATTCGTTCTGGCCCGTCAAAGAGAGCGGTGGATGTTACTGGACTCACTTGGCGAACAGCGATCGGCAAAATCTTACGACAACATCATGCCCTTCAATGGAAAATATTTTGCCGTACAGCAACGGGGATACTGGGGTGCGATTGACTTTACGGGAAAAGAAGCGCTGGCATGTTCCTACGATTCCCTTTTACAGGCGCTGGACAATCTCATTGTCGTAAAATTCAGGGGACAATATGGCATCATGACGGTGAACGACGAA
>DASPJC010000017.1:0-9145 GCA_035628815.1 Ohtaekwangia sp.
CCTGGCAGTAACCCGAAGCGAAAGACGTTGGTCAAGGTATTCGATACCCTTTGAAATGACTATTTCATATTCACCAGCCGGAAGTTCGAGTTCAAACGATCCTTCAACATAAAACGCACTATCAGGTTGAAAGCCGTATCCATCGGAATGGTCCCATACGCCATACATCACCGCTGCTGCATTGGCAGGCAGGGCCCTTACGACATGATCATCACGCGTCAGCCTTACCCGCACAGCTGTAGGCTGGTTTGTTACGCTATCAAGAATCGTAACATGCACATGTCCCGTGGGAATGCTACCAGCTTTCATACCCTCCTGCGCAAAGGCATTGGGATAGGCAAGCGTGGCAAGCAAAAATAACACCGCGCTGTTTTTGTTTATCTGCATGTATCTCATTTAGTCCGTACGACAATCGAATTTAAGCAAGGAAACGCCCTGTCGCGGAAGCTTAAACTGTAGCGTTACTTCGTTTTTTATTGTATCGATCCACACCGGGGATGATAACAGTGCCAGATGGCCCGCCTGCTCCAGGACACTATATTGTTCAGGGGAAACATCCTGCGGAGCACCCATACTTTTCCATACTTCATAGGAATTGCTGTGGGTAGCATCGATCCGGTAGTGATGTAACAAGGCACGATTGCCGGGAACGTTTTTTAACTTGATCTCGACCAGTGCATCCGTTGCAGGGAGGTCATCGTCGTGATAGTTCCATACCATAATGGCAATTTCATTTCCATCGCATGATGCGAACGCATGGACGTCAGGACTCGCGGTAACGCTTTGCGCCATGATCTTGTCTGCCGTCAGCGCGGCGGGATCGGAGGAAGAAACAGTAATACGCTCACCCTTCATCATGCCGAACATGCGAAAAACATTTAACACCGGCTTGTCCACGCCATTCGTTGCGAGGTCACGGAAGCCGTCAAACCAACGCTGGTCCTCAAACTCGAATGCCCAGGTAACGGCTCCCTGCAGGTTGATCCGATGTTTATCCATAAGTTCATAGATGCGCGCATACGATGAGGCCGTGTAACTGGAATACATCGTTCCGTTGCGATAAGCGTTCTGGGGATGGTGTTTCATAGAGCAGGCTGCGCATCCTTCCGGATCGCATTCGCCGATGATCACCGGCAACGTTTTGAAAGCCGGGAACCTATTTACCGTCTCGAATCCCCTGGCAATCGCTTTCAGCTGGGGCGCCATATTCATCCGGACATGACCGTCAACTATTTTTGGACTGCCCTTGGCATGGAAGGCAATGTAATCCAGTGGTGATCCTGTTTTACCTGTGACATAATTTTTTCCACTGCTGCAGTGTTCCAGGAATCGTTGCAAAAATTTCTGGGCCTCATCCCAGTCAGGGCCGGTCGAGTGAGGGCCGCCTACGGTACAGTCGGGACACGCGCGTTTCAGGGCGTCGGCCGCGTAGTCGTACAACTTGCAGTATTCTTCGAGCGTTCCTTGCCAGTATCCGATGTTGGGTTCGTTCCAGACTTCCCAGTACCATGTCTTTACTTCCTCAGGACCGTAACGCTCCAGGGAATGCTGCACCCATTGGAATACCAGTTCAGCCCATTTTTTATAGTCCTTCGGCGGATGCGCCCAGCCCGTAAAAATAGTATTGTATTGTTGATCCGTACTCCAGCTGTGTTTGTAGGGCTGGGGTTTCACAGAGAGTGCCTCTGGCATAAAGCCGATTTCCACAATGGGCTTCATACCCCGCGCGACGTAAGTATCCATGATGCTGTCGATGATCGTCCAGTGATATATGGGTCTGCCTTTCTTGTCTTCGGTGTAAGCGTTGGTGGAACCCCACTTTAACGCTGCAGTAGCGTCGCCTGAAGTTAAAAGGTTGTGTGTCCGGACATATACAGGACCGTCGCTCATGGAAGACAGGGCGGTCAGTAATTTCTTCCCGTCTTTCATATAGGTATAGTTTGGCTCATCATATCCGAACCACGCCCATATCGGTTTCATTGTCCCATTTGGGCGCGCCGCATCAACGGTCAGGGTAATCGTGTCGCGCTGGCTCCAGGCCGGAAGGGCAAGCAACACCCAAAAGCAATTCAGCAGGAAAGATTTCATAGGCAGGTTTTTTATCCCGGGATGCGGCTTGTGCATGCACCGGAAAATTGATTCCTAAGATAACAACATCCTGCTAATAATCGTCAAATCTACACTTAAAGTGCGGTACTCAGTTAACGACGGCCAGTGCCATGCCGTCGTGATCCTTAGCACCAACTGTTTGGATGATGGTTGCGGTGACTGCTTTGTTTCGGGCAAGCGCTTCATTAAAGCGCCTTGCGCCGGATGCCATTTCATCGGTGGTATCGGCATCCATTACCTTTCCTTCCCGTACTACGTTGTCGGCAATGATGAGTGTCCCGTTCCGTGATAGTTTAAGTGCCCATTCGAAGTACTCGGTATAAGGTGGTTTATCGGCGTCAATAAAGATCAGGTCGAACGGGCCTTCATTTTCTTTCACCAATTCCGGCATTAACGTGATTGCTTTGCCGGTGCGGATCTCGACGATCGATGAAAGCCCGGCACGGTCAATGTTCTTTTGGGCTACAGCCGCGTGTTTAGGATCATACTCCAGCGTAATCAGGCGTCCATCCTGTGGCAGGGCCCGTGCGGTCCAGATGGTGCTATATCCGGCGAGGGTTCCAACTTCGAGAATTCTCTTCGCGTTGCAAAGCATTGCCATCACCTGAAGAAATTTTCCCTGGTTGGCGGAGACGCTGATTTGCGGGATACCCGCTTCTTCAATGGATCGCACCGTAGCTTGAAGGACTTCATCCTCTTCGCCGACAAGGTTTCCGATATAGCGGTCTACTGCGCCGAACAATGCTGCGTTCATGGCGTGAAAGTTTAAAACTGTTAATGACCAGGATTAGAACGCAGGCTATACTTCAAAGCTGCGAGGAATCTTTCAGTAAATTTGTGATACTTTTTTTAAGATCGGGCCTGCAAACATTTTTCGGGTGATATGCCCTGTGGATCAACCGATTAAAAGGATGGCAAAGGAAAGCACTTCCGACTGCTGACAAAAATATTCATAACCCGGCGGATAGGTTCCCGGAATCCGATAAATTGTCGTCTGAACCCCCGTTATGAATGCTTCATCCGTACTCGCCTATCCGGCTTCGCCCTCCGCTGTAGACGAAAATATTATCCAGCCATCCAGCGCCTTTAAAAAGGAGGTGGTGAAAGTGCTCCTGGCCATACTTTTCTTCATAGGCACTTACCTCCTGCTTATGGCGACGGCGGTTTTACTTGCATTAATTTGTGGATACGGTGGTGTGATGCTCATGATCGCATTTCCAAAGTTCTTGACACTGATGGTCGGAATCGGGCTTATCGGACTCGGCGTAATGGTCATCTTTTTTTTGCTGAAGTTCTTATTCAGGAGAACCGTGGTTGACCGTTCAGACCTCGTGCTGGTGACGGCAAAAGATCAGCCTGTATTATTCGATTTTATCCGGAAGCTGGCAAAAGAAACGCAGACGCCTTTTCCCAAAAAAATATACCTGTCACCTGATGTGAATGCCTGCGTTTTTTACAATGCCGGTTTTTGGAGCATGTTCCTGCCGGTTCGGAAAAATCTGCAGATCGGCCTCGGGTTGGTCAACGCGGTCAACGTAAGCGAATTCAAGGCGATTGTGGCGCACGAGTTTGGTCATTTCTCACAACGGAGCATGAAACTGGGAAGCTACGTGTACAATGTGAATAAAGTCATTTATAACATGCTGTACGATAACGAGGGCTATGAAGAAACACTGTACACCTGGGCCAACCTGGGTTGGTATTTTTCAATCTTTGCGAAAATCACGGCTGGAATAGTGAATGGTATTCAATGGATTCTGCAGCGTGTTTATGCCGTTGTCAATAAACGCTATATGGCCTTGTCCCGGCAAATGGAATTTCATGCCGATGCGGTTGCGGCTTCCGTGAGTGGCTCAGATCCGCTGATCACATCACTCCGGCGACTCGACGTGGCGAATATGTGTTATGAACGCGTGCTTCATCACTACAATGAATGGTGTGGCGAAGGAAAAAAAAGCGATAATATTTATCAGTGCCATACGGAGGTAATGAATCACTTCGCGGAATCGCATGGTTTGAAAATGGAAGGCGGCATAATCCAGGTAACGGCACAGCTTTTCGGACAATACAATAAATCACGTATCGTGGTGAAGGATCAATGGGCATCTCATCCCAGCACAGAGGATCGGGAGGCGCATTTAAACAGCCTCAATATTCACGCATCATTGGTAACCCTACCGGCATGGTCCCTATTTACAAATGTCGAAAAACTTCAGCAGGCGCTAACAGACCGCGTATATGCCACGGTGACGTTTGAAAAAACGCCGGACCCGGTTGGGATTGCAGATTTTTGCCGAAAATATCACGAAGAAGTGGATCTGTATACGCTCGACAAGCGGTACAAGGGTTTTTATGACGCCAGAAATATTCATCCGTTCGACATTGACGGCACAGCACGGGAAAGCACGAAGTACAATGGCCTGGAAGAAATCCTCAATGAGACAACACTCAGATTACCTTTTCTGATTTCGGGTATTGAAGGCGATCTTCAGACGTTGCGTCAGATTCAGCAGGTGGCATCGGGTATCAAGACTTTTGAATTTGGCGGTGAGCGTCGAAGCCAGGCTGATATTCCCGCGCTGGTAACGCAATTGAACCGTGAACTTGAGGAGGCTCAAATCGCCCTCGAAGACACCGATAAGAATATCTTCAGGTTTTTCCATGGCAAGGCGATCGGGCAAAATGAGGGCGACATGCTACTCGATGACTACCGGAAAATGTTCGACACCGTGAAATCCACAGAGGCTGAGATGAAAGAACTCGATCGTCTCATGCAGGAAGTGGGTCGGCTGTACCAGGAAGATGTTGACGTTACGTTAGCCACCGCTGTTACCAACATGATAAAAAGGCAGGAAGTACAGATCAAGGAAAATATCAGGCAAATGCTGGATGCCGGTCATCGTCTTTTTTGCACCGACGCTGATAAAAAGAAATTGCAAAACTATCTTGAGGATCAGCGCGAATATTTTAATCCTTATGGTTTCAATTCAGATGCCCTTGCGTTGTTCACCGAATCCATGGAAATTTATCAAAGTATGATTGCAGGCAGGAGCTTTGCATCCAGAAAGCAGGTGCTGACAGCGCAGCTCCGACTGCTCAACTAAAGGTCGGCCAACGTTCAACGATATTTTTTATCGTGACTGGATCAGATGATTTCCTGATTACACGTTCGCCGTGGTAAGATGCTTTCTAATCCTGGTTTACACGGATTTTGTTCTCGACATTTGACCTTTGCCATTCGTGGCGTCGTTTTTGCGCGAGGCCGGATGTTGTACCAGGTTCAGGCGCAGGATGAAGCATCCGCCAGCTTTTTATTTTGGATCGCGATACCCGGTGAGGACAAAGGCAATGCCGCTGAACGTCAACGACTCGACAACGGCGGTCCATTCGTTTTGCGCTTCCGGCACCGGTGCTGACAGCGCGCGCGGTATGTGAAGCATGGTGAACCAGATAAAAATCATCGCGCCGGCGAGGAAGGCTGCCAGGGGGGCAGTCCTCGGAATAACCAGGCCAATTCCTCCCGCGACCAGCGCAACGCCTGCGACTTGCGCCCAGAACGTGTTTCCCGGTATCCAGGCGGGGACCAGCGATTGGACGTACTGCAGAAATATAAAATGCTCGACACCACTGATCACCAGAAAAATCGCCATGCAATACCGTCCGGCGCCGAGGTATGTGAATGTGCCATTGACGATTCGCGGAAATCGCTGCGCTAACCGATCGGTTTCCCTGGGCAACGATCCGGCTACTGTAAGCATTCCGCCGAACAAGGTGAGCGCTTTGCCAGCACTGGTCAACTCAACTCCCCACTGAAAGTTCACACCCACCAGCATCGGAAGATGACGCAACAGTGCCCATTG
Organism: Ohtaekwangia sp.; assembly: GCA_035628815.1. Taxonomy (GTDB): domain Bacteria; phylum Bacteroidota; class Bacteroidia; order Cytophagales; family Cyclobacteriaceae; genus Ohtaekwangia. Next base: position 5,970 of record DASPJC010000017.1, read on the forward strand.
GAAGACCATGAAAGCACAAAAAAGCGTCACCGTTCGAGCCCTTTTTTCCAGGAGTATGAGCGCGCCGGCAAGGATAAAAATCGCACCGGACGAATAAGCCCAAACGAGTTTTCCCGGGAGAAAGAACGGCCACGCCGGCGCCCTCCCGGCAATGAAGTCATGGTAGATAAAATTCTGAATGCCAAAACCAATGAGGCCAGTGGCAAACAGGTAACGTCCCGCTTTCAGGACACCGGACCTGTCGCGCCTCCCGGAGACTGTTGCATTCATAAACAGCGGGTTTTATACAATTTATAAAAAAAGCCGGTGTTTGAGCATGCCTCGTGCACGTGCCGGCCTGATATTTTGCATGATCTGCAGCGCTTCCTCAGCGGTTACAAAGTGATGACAAATTCAGTCCCCTTACCTTGTTCACTGCTGAACTGAATATCGGCCCTGTGTAACTGGAGAATCTGTTTCGTCAACGCCAGACCGATACCGGAACCGTTTTTGCGCGTGGTGAAAAAGGGAACAAAAATCCGCTCCGCCGTCGCATCATCCATACCCTCGCCGTTATCGATGACGTAGATGGTGGCATTGTCGGACGGGCCCTGCAGGACGCGGATCTGGATGGATGGTTGGGGCCTTCCGGCAAGCGCCGCGACGGCGTTCAGGACCAGGTTGATGATCACGTGCTCCATCAACTCGGGATCGACCATGGCGAATACATTATCACCGGTGATATGACAGGCAATTCCGGCCTCATCCATCCGCTGTTGCAGCAGCGTCTTAACCCGGAGGATCAGTTCCCTGACATTGGTTTTCTTCAAGGACAGGGTCGGAATACCGGTAAGCTTGCGATACGATTGTGTAAAATTATACAAGCCTTCGCTTCGGATCTTGATTGCCTCGAGGCCCTGGTCGAGTGCCGCATACGTCTCATCGGCCGTTGGCGTCTGCCCTTTTTTTGCAGTGACCATACTGTGTAATGTACCGCTGAGCGATATGATCGGCGCGACGGAATTCATGATCTCGTGACTGAGCACACGGATCAGCTTCTGCCATGCCTCCATTTCACGCGCATCCAGTTCGCTGCGGATATTCTGCATGGATATCAGTTTGTAATACTGCTCTTCAAGCTTGAATTCCGAAGCGTGGATGGAAAGCTGGAGCAGCTCGTTGTGCAGTCTTATTTTTATCAGCCGCGTTTCTCCCGTCCGAAGATCGCGGATACCCTGCGCCAGGCGTTCGTCGAAAGATTCCAGCGACTTCAGGCTTGTTAATACATCTTTTCTGAGAAGTTGCTTCATCGCCTGGTTGGCCAGGTGTATCTTTCCTTCACCGTCAATGCTAAGAATACTGACGCGGACGTGCTCCACAAGCATTTCGAGATAACGGTGCTGGATCTCTTTTTCTGCGCCGAGTTTCCGGAACGCAGCTGAGATCTGGTTGAGCACATCGTATAATTCATCAAATGTTTTGCCGCGCCCCGTGGATCGATAGTGGGTCGTAAAATCTCGTTGAAGGAGGCTGATCATGAATGTTTTCACATCCCGGTTGAATCGGTCGATGTACCAGATCAGTTCGACCAGCAGGATCAGTGCCCCGGCAGCAAGGTACATGCTTCGCAGGTATAGACCCAGTACCAGGCACCACGCCATCAGCAAAATACATGCTGTCAGCAAGCCGACCCGGACGACGACATGGAGCCTGAAGTTTTTAAATACCATACAATTCAATCCTCCTGTAAAGGGCGCCGCGTGACAGGCCGAGTTCTTCTGCGGCATGGCTGATATTACCCCCATGCTTTGCTATAGCTTTCCGGATCGCCCATGCCTCGAGCTGTTCAAGATTGAGGCGGTCGAAAGCAAAGTCACCGGAAGTTTCCTTTTGCAGCACACCGAAGTCCTCCGTGGAAAGTTCCTGTCCATCACACATGATCACGGCCCGTTCAATGGCGTGTTGCAATTCACGGATGTTTCCTGGCCACCGGTATCGCTGAAGATAGTCCGCGACGTTCTTGCCGAGCGCGAGCTGCGGCTTGTGATACTTTTTGCTGAACTGCCGGAGAAAATGATCCGCGATCAGGGGTATGTCACCCGGCCGCTCTGAAAGTGACGGGACAGTGATCTCCACGGTGTTGATCCGGTAAAGAAGATCCTCGCGGAATGTTCCTTCTTTGACCATCGTCTTAAGATCACCATTGGTGGCGCAAATGATGCGTATATCCAGGTCGATAGATTCGTTCGTGCCCAGGCGGACAATTTTTTTGTGTTGCAGAACCGTCAATAGCTTGGCCTGCAGCGAAAGCGGGAGGTTTCCGATCTCATCCAGCAATACGGTCCCTCCTGCCGCGGCCTCCAGCCTGCCGATGCGATCCTCCCGCGCGTCCGTGAAAGCACCTTTGCGGTGGCCAAACAATTCACTTTCAAACAGATTCTCGCTTAACGCGCCGACATCCACCGTCATGAAGATCCCTTCGCTTCGTGGCGAGTGGCGATGAATCTCCCGGGCGATGACTTCCTTTCCCGTTCCGTTCTGTCCCAGGATGAGTACCTCGGCGTCAGTCGGCCCGACCTTTTCTATGGTTTTTCTTATGGCATTGATCGCATCCGATTCACCAATCAGAGGCTCATGCCGGTGATCCATTGCAGATACCAGTGACTTCTGACGGGACTTCAGCTGCTTCACTTTTCTTTTCTCCTGGCTTACCAGATTGGCAGTCTTTACAGTGGCCAGCAACTTTTCATTTTGCCATGGCTTCACGACGAAGTCGAGCGCCCCTTCTTTCATCGATTCTACGGCGACCTGGACGTCGGCATAAGCGGTGATCAGGATGATCTGTGTCTCCGGGCTGATCGCAAGGATTTTCCGCATCCAGAACATACCCTGGTTACCGGTAGTATCACCGTGGCGGAAATTCATATCCAGCACCACGACGTCGAACTGATCCCGGTCGAACATCGCGCGGATACGCTCCGGGTTGTTGGTTGTTCTGACAAACGAAAAATGCTGTTCCAGCAAAAGTTTGATCGACAGCAACACATACTCGTCGTCGTCCACCAACAGAATTTTACCTGAAAGTTTACTCATAGATTATAGGCCCTGCCTTGTCATAAACCAGCCCGTACGCCGCATACCTTTTTTAAAGATATTGTGCCGGGGGATTATTACCATATAAAGTGTCCACTGGTGAA
>DASPJC010000018.1:0-9799 GCA_035628815.1 Ohtaekwangia sp.
ATCCCGCAAGGCGATCCGGCTGCACCAGCAGGCTTCTCCGTTTATGGCCCATCGTATCAAAGGCGTTGCTGACGAGGAACGACCTGACAGGCTTGCGTAACGAGTAACAACCGTCGGCCTGGTTTAGTCGCCGGATCTTCATTCTTTCATTTCTTCATTTACTCATTCACTCCTTCACTCATTCTCTTCCACTCTCCGGGTATGCGAACCGGGATTTCTTACCCCTGGGCTATTGCGCCTTAACCGGATCTCCTGACAGGAAGTATCGCCAGTCCAATAACAAACCGCAACAATATTTTATATGATCACCCTATATACTCTGTTTATGGGCAGCATTTGCCGCAACGGCGCCAGGGTGTCGCGGAAATTCTTTACTTGCGGAAGCAAATATCGATCGATGACGGCGAATGCAGTATTTTTACGGACAGTTCCAACTTCGGCCTGGCCCGGAGTGTCTATCGTGTAAATTTCGATGATATGTCGTGGCGTTTGATCGTACTTTCTCTGGCCAGTCTTATCGTAGGCGGTTGCACCCTTTCCCCGGATGAAACGGGCCTGAATGTCTTTGTTTTCGAAAGCGATTTCAATGAAGGCCAGGATCAGTGGGTGGCCGGGTTTACTGATTACCCTGCCGGTGAATGGGATTCGGCAGCATTTGAATTGAAATTTGAATACACCCAGCTGCCGTCGCCCCTGCACAACAGGAGAGGCATGATGCTTTCCGGCAACAACCATAGCGAGGACCTCTTCATGTTCGTCAAGCGGAAGGTCTCAGGCCTGAGCCCCGAAACAGTCTATGCACTGAATTTTGATGTTGAGCTCGCCTCCAACGCGCCAACGGGGCCCATAGACGCTGGCGGAGCACCGGGAGAAAACGTTTACCTCAAAGCCGGCGCTTCCAGCCTGGAGCCTAAGAAGGTGGTGGATGGCGGTACCTGCGTGCTGAATATCGACAAGGGTAATCAGAGCACCGGCGGGGAAGATCTCATCGTTTTGGGAAATATCGGCGTTGCCCCCGGGGTCAACGACTACACCCTCATTGAACGCTCCAGCGCCGAATATAATTATCATCACAACACACCTTTTATGGCCCGCACAAACAGCAAAGGTGAACTGTGGCTTATCGTTGGAACGGACTCTGGTTTCGAAGGGACGACAACGCTATACTATACACGCATCAATATCGTATTCTCCAGTAACTACTAAGGACGCTTTTTCTTCCGCCGGATCTTGGGAATCTTCCCGATACGGGGATCGCCTTTACGTATCAGGTCGCATGCCTTTATCACAGATGCCTCAAAGTCTCCCGCCTCCTCGGGAAGATTTTGCCATCCGCTAGGCGTATCGCCGAATATTTTGATCGATCGCATGGACGGAAAATCACGCCACAAGCTTTCATGATGTTCGGTCGTCGTGGCGAGCCAGACTCCATTGTCATGATCTGAACCCGCTTTCTTTCTGACGATCAATACAATTTTTTCGCCCACGTAGATCGCATGGCAACCAAACATGGGCTTTGTCACCGGGTCAAGCCCTTCGAGCTGTTCCAGAACAAAAGAAAACGGAATGGCCTTTAACTTTTTACCCATATCGCCGTTGGATGAGAGACAAACGTCGTGAATTAATCAAAATAAATTTAAAGCGCCTTCGTATGAAGCGAATACTCCATGGTTATGGGGCAAATTTCTGAGATTTAAAACACTTTCTTTTTTTGTACTTTTGGCGTCCCCCTGAATAAAATCAAAAATCATATTATGAAGTGTAAAATTCTATTGGTTGGCGTCGCTGCATTAGCGCTGGCATTCTCAACGAATGCACAGGGATTAATGGGCAAACTGAAACAGAAGGCCGAACAGGCAGCCGAAAAGGCGCTTGAGAAAAAGGCGAAGGAAAAAGCCGGTGTTCCGGAAAATGAGCAGTCCTCCACCGGCGACGGAAATTCAAATCCGGGTAACAGTGGAAACAACAGTCCTTCAAACAAAACCGGCGGGGGTCTTGTTACGGCGCCGCCTGATGTGAAGGAAAACCTCGGTGAAGCTGAAACAGCCTTTAAAGCCAATAGTTATGGAGAAGCGCGTTATGCCGTCCAGCAAGCCATGCTGGGCGTCGAGATGGAAATCGGCAACAAAGTATTGAAATCCCTCCCTGAAACAGTCAGTGGACTGCCCTTTGACAAGTCGGCGGACCAGGTCACTTCAACCGGATGGGGCTGGGCCGGTTTGACGATCCAGCGTGAGTATCAGAAAGACGACAAGCAGCTGCGCACGATGATTGCCAATAATGCGGCGTGGATGTCGGCTGTCAATATGTACCTCTCCAACGGTGGCTATGCGCAAACAACGGGTGGTGAACAAAACTGGAAACAAACCAAAGTGAAAGGGCACCGGGCGGTGATCGAATTTAACGAATCGTCGGGTTATAAGCTCAGCGTACCGTTAGGCCAAACATCTCTCATCGTTTGGGAAGCCGTGAATTTTGCCACGGAACAGGAAGTCATGACCGCTGCCAACGCCTTCGATATTGATGGCATCATTAAAACACTTGGCGAAAAATAATTTACCGAAAAACACACTGACATGAAGATATCATTTATACTCCTGGCTGCCTTTGGAATTTCAATCGGACTGCAGGCGCAGGAATTCGACAAAAACCTGGCATCTGCCCGTACGGCCTACACGTCCGGAAACCTGGAGGACGCGCGTTTCGCAATGCAGCAAATGCTGAACGACATCGACATCATTGTAGGCCGTGAAATGATAAAATTGCTGCCTGCTAAAATGGATGCCATGGCCGCGGTCACCAAGAACGACAATGTCACGGCGAACACAGGACTGGCGGGGGTCATTGTCCATCGCGACTACGGCACCGGTGATAAAACAGCCTTGATAGACATTATGAGCAATTCTCCGCTGGTGGGATCAATCAATGCCATTCTTTCGCTTCCCTTCGTCGGAAATTCGGGCGACGGCACGCAAAAGGTCGTGAAGGTACAAGGGTATAAGGGCATGCTGCAGAAAAATGTGAATACCGAAACAAACCAGACCGACTTTACCCTTCAAATCCCACTCAGTTCAACATTGCTTACTTTTACGGTAAACAACAGTAACGAAGCCGATGTACTGCGATTGGCCAATACCATCCCGGTAAATCAGATCGTCAAGCTGGTGCAATAATATTTTGTTACTATCGTCTATGGAAAGGAGTCTGATGGCTCCTTTTTTCATTAGCTACAAATGCGCATTATGGTTTATGTTATGGTCGCCGTTCTCGCCATCGTCCTGGTTATTCAGTTCGCAGGCTACCTCCTTTCCGCACCAAAATATCAAGGTGCCGTTTCTGATCATTTCGACGGCCGCCAGTTTCTGAATTATGGTAACGCCAAGGCCAAAGGACTTTCCGATGTAATCAAATGGATGTTCCAGCGGCAGCAAGGACCATGGAAAGAAGTTACCATGACAAACCGCGCGGATAAACCGGATTCCAGAATTGACAAGGGTATCCGGGTAACTTTCATTAACCATACGACCTTCCTGGTGCAAACGGCAGGGATAAACATCCTTACCGATCCGGTTTACAGCAAACGCGTAAGTCCTTTTACCTGGACCGGACCAAAACGTATGCGGCCGCCTGGAATTGATTTCAGTGACCTGCCGCCTATCGACGTCGTTGTGATCAGCCACAACCACTACGACCACCTCGATATGGCGACGGTGAAAAAACTGCAAGCCGCTTTCAATCCACAGTTTATTGTACCCCTTGGCGTGGGCGCATTTTTAAAAGAAAACAGCGTTACGAAATTTGAGGAACTCGACTGGTGGCAGGCCACACCCGTTGATTCCGTCACATTTCAATCTGTTCCTGCACAGCACTTCTCCGGCCGCGGACTCTCCGACAGGGATGCTACGCTGTGGTGCGGATATGTTCTTCATTCGCCAGGAGGAACGTTGTACTTTGCCGGCGACACGGGTTATAATGAAAAAATATTCGCAGAGATTGGTGAACGCTGCGGGCCTGTCGATGTAGCGATTATTCCCATCGGCGCTTACAAACCTGCCTGGTTCATGTCGCCGGTACATTGCTCACCTGAGGAAGCAATCAGGATCCACCAGGACGTTAAAGCCAGGAAAAGTATTGCCGCCCATTATGGAACGTTTCCCCTGGCGGATGATGGGCAGGGCGAACCTGTTGCCGCACTCACAGAAGCCAGAAAGAACGCAGGACTCACGGAACAGGATTTTGTCGCACTGGAAGAAGGTGCTTCTGCGGATTTCTGATCAGTCGGGTATTTCCTGGTCCATTTTCTTCAGGTACTCCGATTCCTTCCGTTTCATTTCTTCGTTGGTCGCCGCCAGTTCTTCCATGTTTTGCCGCATCTCTTCTTCCTGCGCATGCAGCTGCTGCGTTTGAGATTGCATCTGCTCAAGCAAAAGTTTCATTTTCTGCGTAGACCGCAAGGAGGACATTGTCGCCGCCATGTATTCCGTGGCTTTTTCAATAAACGTCTGCTGATGTTCTTCCCACGCCTCAAAACCTGCGATCTCGAAAATACCTTCCGTTGTTTCATTATATTTCATCGGCACAATCAGTACACAAGTAGGCGTTGCTTCGCCCAGGCCTGACGTTATATGAGTATAGCCATCGGGGACGTCCCTGAGTACGACTGTGCTGCCCTCCAGAAAAGCCTGGCCGATTAGCCCTTCGCCAATGTCAACGCGACGCTCTAAAAATTTCTTTTTATCAAAAGCATAACACGCTGAAAGTTCGAGGAAACGGTTTTCCTCGACGTCTTCCTGCAAGCGGAAAACAGCACCCTGCTGGGCATTCATATACCGCACCAGGAACCGCGTTGCCTGATCGGCCAGCGCTTTCGGATCGTCCTGGTGCTGCCGGATGATTTCATTGAATTTTGTCAAACCCTCCGTCATCCATATGCGTTCGCGGTCTTCCTCCTGGATCTTTCTCATCTGGTCGCGCATACTGATCAGCGTTCCGGATAAATTCTGCTGGTTCAGTGCCGCGTTCCCGCTGTTCAGGCCGGGCCAGCCCGCTTCGAAATCGCCCGTTGTGATTTTTTTGATGAGGTCCGAAGCATTCTTGATGTTTTGTATGGACGCGTCGAGGATTTCAGCAGCGTCTTCCGTCAGCGGTGTGCCTGGATCAAAAACAAAAGCCCGGTTATTTCTTTCCAGATTCGTAAGCAGCGCCTGCCGGTGTACATCCTGTCGGCGAATGCGATAAAAGATGAGGAAAAGACACGGGCCGCCCACCAACACAAGGATCATCTGAATAATAATATTGCCGCGAACCGCCGCGGCATAGCGTGATTCGGCTGCTGCCTTCCGGGTGCGCTCGTGCGTTATCAGATCTGCGGCGAATCCCTGGTAGGTCTGCCATACACCCAGACCCCGGTCCTCCTGCAACAAACGCTGGAACTCCTCCATATTGTCAAGGGTGGCGAGTGAAATCATGTGCCTGCAGAATTCAATGTACCCCGTGACAGCACCCGCATACTTTTCGAAGTTCTCCGTTGGCAAACTTTGCCGTACCAAATATATCCGAATGCTGTCGAGCTGGCTCTTGTTGCTTCCCGCCGCGTTGTTAAATGGATTCAGCAACCCATCATTTTTTGTCAGTGCGTAGCCTCGCACGCCCAGGTCCATCAGGTTAAGGTTGCTCAGCAACCCTTCGGTTTTGTCAATCACGCCATCCGATTCACTGCTCAACCGCTCCGTTTCCTGCATCACATACTGGTTGCGGAATGCAAAGAAAGAAGTGATGATCATCAACAGGAAGATCACCAGAATAGCACCGTAGATCAGATTCTCCTTGATGAAGGAAGTGACGCCGCTCATGGCAATAGGTTTAAATTGGTTTGGTGGACATCAGCAGTTCCGCGGATGCGCCGGTCAATACCAAGATAGTGATTTTTTCCAGGCCTTGGGAGAGCCACCCATAAATCGAAGTGACGTAACGCGCTGCTAACCTCGGGCTTCTGGACAAAATGTTTTAAACAATAAAGAATTCATCATTAAGTCTCGCCACAAGCCCCACTGTCTAATTATCCCCGGCTTCAGCTCTCTGACAAATGTTTTAAGCAATCAAACAATTCAATCATTTAAAGCCTCACCACCAAGCCCCAAGCCCAATGCCTAATCACCGCTTCAGCTCTCTGAAAAAAATGTTTTAACAATAGAAGAGTTCAATCATCAGTCCACCAAGGCGCAATGCCCAAGCCCTAATGCCCAATGCCTTTTTCAATTCAGCCGCAGCTCGACTTTAAGTCCGCGAAGCTGGTTAATGATCGCTTGCTCCAGGGTAAGGTCTGCATCCCATTTGGTGCCTAAAAATACATTGCCGGAATCAATGTGCTTGAAGTATACTTTGTAGACATCCGTATTGGACGGGATGTTCTTCAACTGCGACTGCCCCTCGCTATAGGTCACGGAGACCTGGGCGCTCTCAGCCTTTGTCATATCATAACCGAGCACGCGTTTCGCGACCACCGATCGCGTATGAACGACACACATCACATACAACAGCCCCTGTTTCCGCAGTTCCTTTTCCGGCACGCCCGGGTCAGTCAGTTTGTATTTCAGGGGATAATGCTCCTGGAAAATTCGCTCCAGTTTTTTATCGATGTTCTCATCGCCCGTTCTCGGAACAGCCAAAGGATCTACCTTGAGGTCGATCGCAAAAAACTCATTCCGTTTTCCAAGGATCGGGTTGATGGTAATGTCCGTCTCCGGCAGTTCGTTGATAAGCAGGTTCGTCCGTTTCAACTGGTTGGCCGCCGTTCGGTACAACGTCTTCAGCGCCTCGGTGAATACTGGGTTGGAAATAGACCATGCATTTTGCTGCGCGTCCACCACATTTTCCTTTCCGTTAAAAAGTGTTATCGTGATCCTGTAATTCTTTTCTTTCTCGACGAAAACCAGGTTCTGAATTTCGCGCCTGGTAAGATAAGCGGAGAACGCATTCGTCACATCCTTGCCGGCCATCAGCATGTCCAGTTCAAAATAGGCCACCGCGTCAATCCCTGTCCGCTGAAAATATTGTTGCAAAGCTTCGATCTCCTGTGCCGAAAGCCGGTAGTCATAAAACGCCGCGGTTCGTGTACTGAGCAGTTTCTCGGGAAGGGCTCCAGCCAGGTTTAACCGGTCAATCCATCCTGCGCTTTCCGGAGAGGATTGCGCGAGAGAGGTAAATGAAACAAATAAAGCGATCAACGATAACCTCACAATAATGACAGAAGTTTAGACTTGAACGAAAAGATGACGGAATCTATTTCAAATTGCAACAAAAAAACAGTTTCATTTTGGTTCTCCGGGGTTCAAAAAGAACGCCCGGGAAGAAGATACAGCGGCACCGTCCTGGTCGCCTTAAAAACTTTCGTCAAGCTCCTCCCGATTACTGGCCCCGAAAAGTTTTATCCTTATCTTGATCACCGCAAATGATCAAAGGTATGATGAAAATAATTGTGGCTCTCTGCTTGTTCCCGACACTACTTTTCGCGCAGGTCGATACCAGATTGCAGCGCCGTATAGATGCACAGGCAAAAGCAATTGAGGAGAAAATGATCGGCTGGCGACGCCACTTTCACCAGTATCCGGAACTCTCGAACCGCGAATTCAAGACAGCCCGTTATGTTACCGATCACCTGAAATCACTGGGCCTTGAAGTACAGACAGGAATCGCCCATACCGGTGTAGTTGGATTGCTTAAGACCGGGAAGCCCGGACCCGTGATCGCCTTGCGGGCCGACATGGATGCGCTTCCGGTAACCGAACGCAACAGCCTGCCATTTGCCTCGAAAGAGACCGCTACATTTAACGGCCAGGAAACCGGTGTTATGCATGCCTGCGGACATGATGCACATACCGCCGTTCTGATGGCCGCCGCGGAAATACTAACCAGCCACAAAGGCGAATTGACCGGCACTATCAAGTTCATTTTTCAACCCGCTGAGGAAGGCGCGCCCGAAGGGGAGGAAGGGGGAGCGGGCTTAATGGTAAAGGAGGGCGTCCTCGAAAACCCCAAGGTCGATGTGATCTTCGGTATGCATGTGCAAAGCATGCGGACACTCGGTCATATCGGTTATAAGCCGGCGGGAATGATGGCTGCCTCTGACTGGTTTACGATCAAGGTGCAGGGACGTCAATCACATGGTGCTGCCCCATGGATGGGTATTGACCCCATCGTCGTATCCGCCCAGATTATCAACGGCATTCAGTCGATCATCAGCCGGCAAACGGAACTGACAAGGGAAGCTGCCGTGATCACCGTTGGAACGATTCACAGCGGGATCAGACAAAACATTGTGCCTGAATCTGCAGAACTGACGGGAACCATCCGCACGCTTGATAAAGGGATGCAGCAGGATATCCATGAAAAGTTGAAACGGACGGTCACCCTCATCGCCGAAAGCGCCGGGGCCACCGCGACAATTGAAATCAAAAACATGACGCCGGTTACCTACAACGACCCGGTGCTGACAGAAAAAATGGTATCCAGCCTTGTCAGGGCAGCAGGCGAAAAAAATGTAGCCCGGATTCCCGCGGTAACAGGAGCGGAAGACTTTTCCTTCTACCAGCAAAAAGTGCCGGGACTGTTTTTCTTTGTTGGAGCATGTCTTCCCGAAATCGACGAAGCCAAAGCGCCTTCCCATCACACGCCCGACTTTATGATGGATGAGCGGGGTATGCTGACAGGACTGAAAGCGATGCTCAACCTGACGCTGGATTACATGTATAAAAAATAGCGTGAGCCCGGTCGTCGTTACTCAACGTACAGCACTAATCCTTTGAGATAATCGCCCTCAGGATGAAAGATTGAAACAGGATGATCTGCCGGTTGGGAAAGGTGATGCAGTACCTTAATGCTTCTTCCCGCTTGTATCGCAGACGAGACCACCGTGTCGTAGAACAGTTGGCGGTCAACCACCTGCGAACATGAGAAGGTAAAGATGATACCTCCCGGACGAATTGCACGCATAGCCTCCGCGTTAAGACGCTGATACCCGCGCACCGCCTGATGGCGCGCATCGCGGTGTTTTGCAAAAGCAGGTGGATCAAGAACCATCACGTCATAGTCCGACGGATTCTGTTTCAAAAAATCAAACGTGTCTTCAGCAAAACAGGTATGCAGGTTGGAATCAAAACCGTTCAGCTCGAGATTCTTCCGGGTTAGCGCAACGGCCTTCTCCGACACATCCACAGAGTGCACCAGCTGTGCGCCTGCCCGCAACGCATACACGGAAAAGCCACCCGTATAGCAAAAGGCATTCAATACTTTTTTTCCCCGCGAAAAATCGGCCAGCAAGCGCCGGTTTTCACGCTGATCCAAAAAGAACCCTGTTTTCTGTCCTTCCTCCCAGTCGACATAAAACTTGTTACCGTACTCCGTGATGACGTGAGGAACCACGCCCATCCCGCAGAGGTATTCATTCATTTCCGCATCGCGCATTTTGCCGGGCAGTGTCGACTGGCTTTTGTAGTAGATCACCTGCAGTTCTTTGCCCAACACTTTCTGCAACGCTTCCGCGATGGCTGCCCGCGAAAGGTGCATGCCAACCGAGTGCGCCTGCATGACAGCGGCGCCCGCATAGTAGTCAACAATCAGTCCAGGTAGCCCGTCACCTTCGCCATGAATAAGCCGAAACGCCAGTGTGTCAGCTGAAGGCAGGCTTGCGCTTCTTCGAACAGCCACCGCGGCATCAATCTTCTCCTCCCAGAAGCTTTCCGCCAGCACGGTGGCACCGAACGACAGAATCCGGATAGCGATGCTTCCCTGCTGATAATGT